>JBEEPA010000001.1:0-2917 GCA_041191385.1 Bacteroidota bacterium
ATAACAACACCCAATGCAATACCCCAAACCGCAATATTTATAATTGGTTGTGTAAAACGATGTTTATTATTGTTGCCTTTAATTAAACGTTTAGCTATAAAAAATTCAAAATTCATTGTAAAAATTTATGTAAAAATCGGATATTTTTTTAAAAAATGAGTAAACTTACAAATGTTGTTGTAAATTAGTTATCAAAAATATTAAAATGTTATTTAAAAAGTTAATTGTTTATACCCTTTTAGTTGTTTTGTTTATTGGATGTAAATCAAAATCTAAAATAAACCATAAGGTTGTAACTATTGATTCGGAGAATGTAAAATGGGATAAAAATAATCCTAATCAGGTTTTTCCATCTGCATATTTAGTTCCTCAATATATTCATTTGTTACAAAATAAAAATATTGCAGTGGTAGCCAACCAAACCAGTACAATTTTTCAAACGCATTTAGTGGACACACTTTTAAGTTTAGGTGTTAATGTAAAATTGGTTTTTTCACCCGAACATGGATTTAGAGGAGATCATGATGCAGGAGCAAAAGTAGACCATGGAATAGATGAAAAAACTAAAATTCCAATTTTTAGTTTACACGGAAAAACTAGAAAGCCAACAGTAGAAAGTTTGCAAGGTGTAGATTTTGTATTATTTGATATTCAGGATGTTGGAGTTAGATTTTATACCTACATATCTACTTTGCATTATGTTATGGAAGCTTGTGCCGAAAATGGGATTCCATTAATTGTTTTAGATAGGCCTAATCCAAATGCACATTATATATATGGTCCGGTTTTAAAACCTCAATTTAAATCATTTATAGGAATGCATCCTGTCCCAGTGGTTTATGGAGCAAGTATTGGCGAATATGCAAAAATGATTAATGGTGAAAATTGGTTGCCAGATAGTTTGCATTGTAATTTATTGGTTGTTCCGATGGAAAATTGGAACCGAAAACAATCGTATATTTTACCTATACCACCAAGTCCAAATTTACCCAATCAACGTTCTATTTTGTTGTATCCCAGTTTGTGTTTTTTTGAAGGTACTGTTATGAATGAAGGTAGAGGAACAGATTTTCCATTTCAAATCTATGGTCACCCACAATATTCGCCTAAAGATTTTAGCTACACACCACGCTCAATTCCTGGTAAAAGTTTGGAGCCAAAATTTAAAGGTGAATTGTGCTACGGAAAGGATTTAACAAAACTTAAAGAAGCAGAAATTTTATCATGGAAAAAGATAAATTGGGATTATTTACAAGATGCTTACGATAGTACTAAAGTAGATGATTTTTTTAATCGAGCTAAATTTTTTAGTTTATTAGAGGGAGATGATAAAATCATATCAGCTATAAAGAATAAAACTATAAAAGATTTAGAAAAAGTATGGGAAGAAGAGTTGAAATCTTATTTGATAATTTTAGACAAATACAAACTGTATGATTAGTTTTAGGTGTTTTATTTTTAGTTATATAGGAGTATTATTTTCGTTTATTTCTAATGCACAAATTCAAAGTACAAAACTTCGAATAGCTGATGTATTAATCGCCGATGGTAGATATTACGAAGCAATTGATGTTTTGGAAGAGTTGGCAACGCAAGAAACAAATGCAGAAGTTTCTTTACAATTGGCAAAATTGTATCAAAAAATTAATTATTCTTCTAAAACAGAATATTGGTTTAAAAAATATTTAGATTTTGATTTACCTGAAGCTATAAATTATATGGTAGATTATGCAAATGTTTTAAAATCACTTGAAAAATATGCTCAAGCTAACGATGTTTTAACCAATTACTTAAAAGTTTATAAAGGCTTAGATAAAAACATTGTAACAAAAAAAATTAATGCCGAAATTGAAAATAATAAACTAAATTTGAAATTAACTTCACAACCTCAAACCTTTGTATTTAGGCAGATTTCGAAAAACTTCGTTTATAACGATTTAGCTCCAGTTTGGCATAATGACACATTGTTTTTTACCGGAATTCCAACTGATAGTGTAGTAAATTTTTTAGATGTAAATGATACTTTGCCTAAATTTCAAATTTATTATTGGCAAACACAAAATGGTGTTACAATACCTAAACCTTTTTTGCCCGAAATTATTCAGGAACAAAATTTTCATACAGGAAATTTAGCTTTTAGTAACGATGGCAAACGCCTTTATTTTACTAGATGTAAGGAAAATTTAGATGCGCAAATGATTTGTTCGATATATGGAAGTAAACAAAATGAAAAAGGAAAGTGGCAAAAAGCGCAACGATTAACTGGAGGTGTAAATAATGAAAATAATGATTGGAGTAGCACACATCCAACTTTATTTTTTGATGATAAAAAAAAGCTAGATATTTTATATTTTGCAAGTAATAAACCGGGAGGAATAGGAGATTATGATTTATACAGTTGTATTGTAGATGCTAATTTCATGAGTGATTTACCTAAAAACTTGGGTAATAAAATTAACACAATAGGTAAAGAAATTACACCCTTTTATGATATAGAAAATCAAAATTTGTATTTTTCGAGTGATGGTTTAGGTGGTTTAGGTGGTTTGGATATTTTTAAAGCAAAAGATAAAGGTAGGGGTAGGTTGGAAAAACCTGAAAACTTACTATTGCCTGTTAATTCTGGAGCAGATGATTTTTATTACTTTTTTGCTAGTGATACATTAAGTTATTTTTCATCTAATAGGTTAGGTGCCAAAACTTATTATAAAGGACATCGTTTAGAGGATATTTTTAAAGTAAAAACTATTAGGGATAAATACATTAGATTTTTTGTTTTTAGCTCAATTGATTCGATTAATCCATTGAAAAATGTACAAATTTTAATTCAAAATAAATTAGAAAATCAAATAGATAAAAAGGAGTATCAATCAATTTCTTCAAACGAAATTTTTAAAATATATCCAAAAAACAATTA
>JBEEPA010000002.1:0-5438 GCA_041191385.1 Bacteroidota bacterium
CCTAAAAGACCAAGCTCATCCCACTGTTCAATTGTTTGACCTTGAGTAGTAATATGTTTTGTTAAGCTAAAAGATATCTTTCTTTGCTTTTTTTCTTGAGCTTTTCTCTTACCTTGTTCTCTGAGGTAAGCAGGGTCTTTCCTGTTATTCTTCTTAAGACTCATAAAGTAGGTTTGTTAAGTTCTCAGAAATTTCAAGAGTATCTGCTGCTCCAAAAACATTTTTTAAATACTTTTTATCAAATGCAGAATCATTTCGAACAGTTTTTGCATCAAAATCAGATAAAGAATATAATTCCGAAGCTCCAAATTGGTCTTTATCGACAAACCATATTTGATCTCTTCTATAGAGATTTTTATCTAAGAGATTAGTGTCATGTCCTGATATGATTATTTGTGCATTTCTTTTATTGTACTTATGAAATAAATCAATAAGTTTTTTAGATAAATTAGGGTGAAGTTTAGAGTCAAATTCATCAATGAATAAAATCCTTCCATTTCTTAAAGTATCATAAATGGGTCCTAAAATATGAATCAACTTTTTAGTTCCCTCAGATTCATTGATAGCTTTAAAAGGAATAGCATCTATTAGCAAATTATTACTGTCAAATTTATTATGATATGTAATTATCTCTCCGTCTTTTTCTCCTGCTTCTATGTTAGTTATTTCTAAATATTTTAAAACAGAGGCAGCCCATTTTTTAAAAGTTGAGTCTTTTTCTAATAATTTTGCAGTGAATTTATCATAATACTGTTCATGTATGCCACTAATGGTATTAACATTTGAAAACCATTGAACTAACCTTTTGGATATTTTTTGATTATTTTGAGCTAAATGACTTAAAAGCAAAACATTTGAATTGACTTCTGATTTGAATTTATTTCCTTCTTCAAAAGACTCAATATTTATATCATATACATCAATTTCTCTTTTGAACAAATAAACTTCTCTATCCTTTTTACGAGATAACCATTCTTTTTTTATTTCATATCCATTAATTTCAAAACCATACTTATAGATATTACCATCTAAAAGGAAGGAAACTTCATACATTGTATTTTCTGTTTCACATTCTGAGTTTAATTTAAATTGATAGTTCTGTTCAGGTTTTTCATCATCTTTTTTAAGAGAATTACTATATGAATTGAAAAGTACTCTACTCATAGTATTCATAACCCTCATGAAGTTACTTTTTCCACTACCATTTGCACCATAAATAGCTGTAGATTTCAAAAGGTCAAATTCTCTATCTGTTGATATTATATTTTCCTCAATATGCTCTTTAAATGACAACACATTTGTCATCGAAAAAACAGTTTCATTTTTGAAAGAAAGGAAGTTCTTAAATTTTAGTTCGATTAACATAATTATCTTTTTTCGTTCTACAAAGATAAGAAGTTAAAAATATTTATTACTATAAAATAGTAATAATTTCAATTAACTACTTTTGGATAGATGTTTTTGTGGGTTTTTCTACATGAAACACAACATTATTGTATTTTATAAGCAGTTTTTCTGTTCAAAAATAACTTAAAAAAGTTGAGATTTCAAAGTTTTGAAAGTGTTAATAGGTAACTAAGTAGAAAAATTGCTGATAAAATGTAATTAAACGAAGCTCCGCTATGGGATTAGTAAAGTTGGCATTTTAGCTTGATAGCTCGATTTGGTGGGGTTTTAAAAAAATAATTGATGATTTATTCAAGATTTCTTCGGGGTTAAAAAGTTTCTGAAAACAAAATCATAGTTAAGCCATTAGGTTTATCATTTACGGATTAAAACATTAAGAAATGGATTTTAGAGAGTGTCATGCCACTAGTTATTTCGCTTACTGTAATTTTCTTGTTTTACAAGTTTGAGGTAAAATTCCATTTCTTCAACAGTTTTACACCTTGAAAAAATCAGTAGGTTGTTTGTCCAACTAATTTCTCTCACCAGTGGTGAGAGTTTTGGGAAGTCCTTGTAAGTTTCATAAAACCGTTTCATTCTCCAAATATTTTTTCTGAAAAACCTTTTATTTCTGGTTCGTGTTTCTGAATGAATTTAGCTAATTCTGTTACAATAAAAATTGAAAATCTGTGCTATCTGAGTAATCTGTGGGAGACAAAAAAGCACTTTTAAGTGTAAACTTTTTGAAAGAAAGGTTTCTAAATTTAATTGGTGTGCATCTCTGGGTGTTATTTACTGGGTTTATTTTTCCAAAAGGTGTCAATCCATTTTATGCAGGAAGTGGGGATTTTTTCGAAATCTTTGGATAGTTTTTGGATGTCGTTTTCGCTGCAATTATTTTGAATTTCGTTTAAAATAATTCGCTCATCTAATCTAACTTGTGTGTAAACAATTCTTTCAAACTCTAGTATTTCCTCAATGGTTTTGTCTTCTATCTTTTTTAAGAAATTAAAATATTGTTTAAAATCTTGTGTTTGTTGATAGGTTAATGGGTTGGATTGTATGAGTTTGTATACTTTACGAGTTTTAAAATCGAAATTTTGAACTAAAAAATCTTTGGTTATTGCATTGATGTAAGCATTAATTCTAGCAATATCCGTTTTGTTTCGAATGCCTAAATTTAGATTTAAGCAAAAAGTTAAAACATCGTGATTGGCTCTGCTGATATTTTGTAATGCGGGATGCCTTTTGATAGGATCACCTTTTTTTGGAATATCCATAACAAAAATTTTACTCCACAATAATGGTGTGATTTTGAAATTTAATCACATCGTTTTTTACAATTTTAGCTCTTTTACGCAATTCGATTTTGTTGTTCAATTTTACTTCTTCGTTTTCGATAGCCAGATTTGCCTGTCCGCCAGATTCTACTAATCCTAACAATTTTAACAATTTGTTTAACTCGATATAGTCCGAGTTTAGCTCAAAACGATGTTCCATTATTTATGACGACTTTTTAAAACTTGCACAACATCCGATAAACTAAAGTTTTTAGCTTGTAACAAAATTAAATAATGATACAATAAATCGGCACTTTCATTTAAAAACAAATAATCATCGTTATCCTTAGCTTCGATAACCACTTCTACAGCCTCTTCGCCCACTTTTTGCGCAACTTTGTTTATGCCTTTTTTAAATAAAGATGCGGTGTAAGAGGTATCCGATGGATTGTTTTTTCTGTCGGCAATCACATTTTCTAACTGCGTTAAAAAAGCCAAATCACTTCCTAAATTTTCCTCGCCCCAACAGTTTCCTGTACCTTTGTGGCAAGTTGGACCAATGGGATTTACTTTAATCAATAAAGTATCGTTATCGCAATCTAATTTGATGCTTTTTAGCATTAAAAAATGTCCGCTGGTTTCCCCTTTAGTCCATAACTGATTTTTAGTTCGACTAAAAAAAGTAACTTTTTGTGTATCCAAAGTAACTTGCAAAGCCTCCTTATTCATAAAACCCAACATCAACACATTTAGTGTTGTATTATCTTGGATAACAGCAGGAACTAGTCCGTTATCCATTTTATTAAAATCTATAGAATTGATATCTAATGCACTCATAAACGTACTTTAATGTTGTTTTGATTTAAATAGTTTTTTAAATCTAGTATTTCAATTTCTTTAAAGTGAAAAATACTGGCAGCCAAAGCCGCATCCGATTTTCCTATTTCAAAAGTTTCTTTAAAATGTTCCATAGTTCCCGCGCCACCACTGGCAATAACCGGAATGCTTAACATTTTTGATAATTTAGCCAAAGCATCGTTAGCAAAACCACTTTTGGTTCCATCGTTATTCATCGATGTAAATAAAATTTCGCCAGCCCCACGATTTTGCGCCTCCAAAGCCCAATCAAATAAATCCAACTCGGTACGGTCCCTACCACCACGTAAAAAAACCTTCCAACCATCCTCGGTAAGTTTAGCATCAATTGCAACTACAATACACTGGGAGCCAAAAGCTTGAGATAATTCGTTGATAACATCAGGATTTTTAACAGCAGCCGAATTAATACTAATTTTATCCGCACCAGCATGCAATAAAGCATCCACATCTTCCTTTTCGGAAATTCCGCCACCAACAGTAAAAGGAATTTTAACCACTTTTGCTACCTCCTCAACCAAATGCAATAAAGTTTTACGTTTTTCGTGGGTAGCAGTAATATCTAAAAATACCAATTCATCGGCGCCATTATCCGAGTAAATTTTAGCTAATTCCACTGGATTTCCAGCATCAATCAAACCTACAAAATTTACCCCTTTAACCGTTCTACCGTCTTTAATATCTAAACAAGGAATTATTCTTTTGGATAACATAGAGGCAAAGATATATAAATTAAGCAAAAGCTAAAATAATATTTAGTGCTTAGTTTATCGTAATTTGTAACATTTGATTAATTTAGCAAAAAAAATACTTTGGAAATTTATATTCTTGTTTCGGGTTTAAGCAATCGCTTAAAATATACGTTTAATTTAGTATTTACTACTATTTTACAAACGCCCTATAAAATTACAACAAACGAGCAGGAGTGGAGGGAATACAACGGACCAAAAATGGTTTATGGAAACCAATGTATTGAGGATTATTTTTTTGTAAAAAGCAAAGGTTTATTGTTTGAGCAAGGTATTAACGAATCCGAAATTAGTGTGGATGCCTATAAAAACACCAAAATAATTTATTGTACACCACATAATAAATTGTTTCCTTTTGATGTGTTTTCGGCAGTTTTTTTTATGGCATCTAGATACGAAGAATATTTGCCGCACAAAAGAGATATTCATGATAGATTTGAAGCTACCGAGAGTTTAGCGTTTAAAGAAGGATTTTTAAACCAAGCAGTAGTGCATTGGTGGTGCGAGTTTTTATGGGAGGAGTTACAGGTAAGATTTCCAGAAATTAAACGAGAAAAACGAAAATTTAAATTTATTACCACCATTGATGTGGATAATGCTTTTGCTTACAAACAAAAAGGTTTTGTAAGATCCTTTGCGGGTGTAGTTAAAAATATAATCCAGTTAAATTTTAAGCAGTTAAAGGAACGTTTATTGGTTTTAATTGGTAAAAAACAAGATCCTTATGATACTTTTAACGATCAGTTTAAATGGATTAAACAATACAATTTAGAGGTTATTTATTTTATTTTGTTGGGTGATTATGGCTACAACGATAAAAATGTGCCTTTTACAAGTTTGCAATTACAATCCTTAATTAAATCGTTGCAAGATTATGCGAAAGTGGGTATTCATCCATCTTATGGAAGCAATAATCATTTAAAACAGTTACAAAAAGAGGTGGATAGATTATCGTTTATTATTCATCAGGAAGTTAAATACAGCCGCCAACATTATTTAAAATTAAAATTCCCTAGCACTTATCGCAATTTAATCGAGTTAGATATTTTGCACGATTACACCATGGGATATGCTTGTAGATATGGTTTTAGAGCCGGAATTTGTGTACCGTATTATTTTTACGATTTAGATTTGGAGCAAATTACCA
>JBEEPA010000003.1:0-4478 GCA_041191385.1 Bacteroidota bacterium
TAAATTTAAGGGTTTATTTGGGATGATAAATGAAGTACCAACTTCTGATCTTGCATCTTTTCTTTTGTATCGTACTAATTTATGCGCATCGGTTGCAACAAAAGTTATATCCTCCGAATTTAGTTCTAAAAATACTCCACTCATTACTGGGCGTAAATCATCGTTACCTGTAGCAAATGACGTAGTTGTAATTCCTTTATGGAACGATTTAGAGGGTAAGCTTAATAAACTAGAATTTTCAATTACTGGTAATTCTGGAAATCCTTCTTCAGCAAATCCACTTAATTTATATTTACCATAATCTGATGAAATTTCGATACTAAAATCTTGTGCTGAACAATTAAAAATTAAGGGTTGATCTGGGAAGTTTTTTAATGTATCTGTTAACAATCTTGCCGGAATACAAATTGCACCTTCGTCATTGGATTGAATTGTTAATTTAGTAGTAATGATAGTTTCTAAATCCGATGCTGAAATTTTAAGTGTATCGTTGTTTACCTGAAATAAAAAATTATCTAAAATTGGTAAGGTGTTGCTAGAATTTAAAACTCCGTTAATTTTTTGAATATTTTTTAATAAAGCCGAACTGGATACAATAAACTTCATGAATTTAATTTTTATAGGTTTTGTAAGCTTCTATTTTGTTGTAAAATAGGTTTGCAAATATAATTTGTAACTTGTTTTTATTTTGTAATATGTAAAGTTACTTTTCAACAATAACTAGGTTATTATTAACACAAAATATCAATCATAAACATCTGTTCTATCAAATTTTTATTGATTATTTATAGTTTTATGAGTTTTTGAACAGTTGCATTTTCTAAATTTTGATCGCGATATATAACTAAAATATATATTGCAGCACTTAAATTATTTACTTCTACTTTAAAAACACTTGGATTAATATTTTCGAATCGGTTAATTAATCGTCCTCTTATATCATATAAATCAATACTTATATTATCGGTATTTTCACCAGCATTTAACCAAAAACCTTCGTTGCTAAAAATTATTTTACTCGGACTAAAAGTATCTATAATTGGTTGTACTTCAATAACTTTTTCAATATCAGAAACTGTGCAGTTAGATAATAGGTTGTGTGGAACTAAAAAATTTATAGGGTAATCGTTAAAATATAAGTTGGTATCAATTTTAAAATGTGTGCGAATAATTAAATTTTGAAATGCACTAAATTGATTGTTGTTAGTGTAATTTACTGTAATGTTGAATTTGCATTTGTTTTTATTCCATTCGATAGTGTCAATTGTGTATTGTAGGGCATTATTTTGATGTATGGAGCCTTTAAAATCTATCCAAACACTATCCGCGTTGGTGTTTTGAGTTTCAACTGTAAAAGTTGAGTTACTATTGTTACTTAAAAAATTAAATTGATTGTTGTTAACGATAAATGAACTTTGCGTAACATGATTATCTGTTACCCTTATGGTGAAATCGTAAATAGTTTCGGCTATAACTTTTTTTGCTCGGTATTCTTTCACTAAAACTGCAAAGCCAAAATCACCACGTTGCATATTGCTAAAAGTAAAGTCGCCTGTTTGTGCGTTTATACTTGCGTTTGAAGGGGTGTAATACCCTGGGGCTGTATTCCCATTTCGGGCTTTCATAGGAACAATTTGGTAGCTTAAGCTATCTCCATCTTTATCCCATAATCCAAAATTCACCTTAGCTGTTTCACCTGTTTTAAAATTTAAATTTGGATAAGCTGTAGCAACTGGCGAATTGTTTAAACAGTTGGTGTTTGGGTTTTCGTAGGGTAGGATAGAGGTAACATAAATGTGGGTTATGGTACTCATTCCACGAGTCATGTTTCTTATATTACTTAATCTAAATTGATCCAAAAAGGTTAATTGATATATTCCGAATTTATCATATTTATATTTTCCTTCGTAAATATTTATTTTGGTTAAGGGATTTAATTTTTCACCAGGTGTATTAATGCGTTTTAAAAAACCATATTTATTGTCGCCGTAGTTGATATTGACAGAATCTCTATCATTGTCTCTTCCTCGAGTATCTGTAAAAGTGTACAAACGAATCAAAAAGCTGTCGTTTTGTAAATATTCGTAGCTGAAAAATCCGCCCATATAATGATCAGCTTTACAAAAAAATGTTTGTAAACTAAAAAATACAAACAGAAATAAAGATATTTGCAAAGATTTTAAGGGCATCTAAAAATAATTTTTGTAAAAATATAGATTTATGGCGAATTTGAACAACAAAATATTTATTCTTTCTACTTGTACTACATGTAAAAAAATTGTAAACGAAGTTGGAGCGCAAAAATTATCAATTCAAGATATTAAAACGGATAAAATTACAGAGGAACAATTAACAGAAATGTATGCATTGGCGGGTTCTTACGAGAAGTTGTTTACGCGTAAATCCATGAAATACAGAAGTATGAATTTAGCCGAAAAAGAATTAACCGAGCAAGATTATAAAAATTTAATTTTACAAGAATATACTTTTTTAAAACGTCCTGTAGCTGTTGTAAATAATCAGATTTTTATAGGCAACGCAAAACAAACTGTTGGAGATTTAAAAAAGGCGATAGAAAATGCCTAAAAAAATTGCGGCTCACTTAAGTGTTTTTACACTTAATTTATTGTATGTATTTAGCTATTTTATTGTAAAAGATGTATCTCCAAATCATTTATCGGCATCAGCCTTTGTTTTAATAAGAGCAAGTGGTGCAACAATTTTATTTTGGCTGGTAGCTTTATTTTTTAAGGGCACAAAAATCGAAAAACAAGATCATCCTAAATTGATATTTGCAGCTTTGTTTGGTATTGTTTTTAACCAATTGTTGTTTTTTAATGGTTTGGTTTTAACTTCATCCGTAAATACTTCAATATTAATGACTACCACGCCAATTTTAGTATTGCCGATTTCGGCTTGGTTGTTAAGAGAAAAAATGACTCCCTTTAAGATTATTGGCGTTGTAGTAGGTTTTTTAGGTGCTTTGTTAATTATTTTACAAAAGGAATCTGTGGTATCAGGAAATAATCCAGCTTTAGGAAATATTTTGGTGTTTATTAATGCGGCCTTATTTAGTTTTTATTTGGTTTATGTTAAGCCAATTATGATCAAATACAGTTTATTTGAGGTATTAAAATGGTTGTTTTTGTATGGAACAATTGTAATAATTCCTTTTGGGTTAAGCGACTTCTTATCAATAGATTGGACAACTTTTACACCTAAAGTTTGGGGAGCTGTATTGTATGTTATTTTTGGAATTACTTTTTTAACTTTTATACTTAACATGTATGCCATAAAGGAATTGAGTCCTTTAGCAGTAAGTATTTATATTTTTTTACAACCCTTGTTAACCGCAATTGTTTCGTGGTTTTGGATAAACGAAACTATAAGTTTTGTGGGCGGTTTGGCTAGTTGTTTAATTTTTGTAGGTGTTTATTTTGTAGCGATTAAAAAAAGTTAGTTAACTTTTTTTGTTTTTAACTTATAGCGTTTATTAAAAATTCGGCGCGTATCGTAGTTAAAATGATATTTAATTCCTGTTGTAAATTGTAATTCCGAGTTAAGATGTGTAATTCTGGGCATGGTATAATAAGAGAATTTTTTGTATCGGTAACCAATCCCAAATCCAATATTTATTCCGTCAAAAGTCCAAATCCAATCTTTTGTATCGTTTAAATGATATCGTACACCTGGTCCAACCAGTACATCAAAAAATAAAGGGTGAAAATCTACCAGTATTTTACGGTAATTTAAATCCAATTGTAACTCTAAATTGTTTTCCATTGATTTTGGTAAATATAGATGTGTTTCGAAACCAAAGTTGGATTCTAAATTAGACCACATGTAAAATTTTGCTTGCAAACCATGGCGATCATTAATAGAGTTGTAAATGTGTGCGCCTTCCAAGCTAAACATAGTGTACCTTGGTTTGGGATTTTTTTCTTCCTCTTCCTCTTGTGCATGTATATTTATACAAAAACCAATTAAAAAAGCAAATAATAAAATTACATTTTTCATCTGTGTATAATTTTTAATAGCCTTATGCTCATTTTATTTATTATTATGTTCATTAACATGTTTCGCCGATTACTCATTTGTATTTGTGTCCAAACGGGTTAAGGCTCATTTCAAATTGTTAGCTTAAAATAAAGGAATAAAAAAAGGGTAAGCTACTTACATCGCACCGCTACAACCACCTACCCTTGCTCATTTCCATGCCTGGGGGAGTTCAGTGGGAGCTGGTCGTGTAAGACTTACCCAGTCGCAAATATAGTAAGATAATTTTTAAACTGCATAAATTTTTTAAGTATAAATTGTGTTTATTTACTTAATCTATTATTAAAATAATCATTTTTTTAAACAAATTTTAGTTAGTTTAGGTATTAAACTTAAATAAACGATTTTTAATATTAACATTTAAAAATCAATTGATATATTTACAATTCATACATGTACTATATGTTTAAACTATACGGGTA
>JBEEPA010000004.1:0-11745 GCA_041191385.1 Bacteroidota bacterium
CGAAATCTGAATAATTTTTAAGCCTTCAAAACCCTTGGGTAAATTGGGAATACGCAATTTTTTATACAACACATTGATATTATACGCACCTTTAAAAATTCCATAGGAAAATATCCCAGTAAACAAACCAAAAAACGATAAACCAGTAACTTGCAAAAATTTTAATCTGGAATATGAAGAATCAGATTCTGAATTCGTATTTATTTTGTTTCCAAAAATTTTATCCTTTAACCATTTAAAAAATCTAATTATATCATCTAACATAAAAAATAATATAGCCATAAATTTTGGCACCATAAAACAAAAGGAAATACCTTGAAAAATTATGCGAAATTTACCCGTTAAAGGAGTTTTAAAAAACCATAAAACAATACCTAAAACGTAAAATGAAATAACAGAGAAAGAAATGATCCAATAAATTCGTTTTAACCATTTGCGATTTTTAAACGATTTAAAATAACTTTTTAAACCAAAATAAAAATACACATCAATAATGATGGTTAGCAATAAAAACGTGATTAAAAAAAATAAAACTCTTGTTAAATACATAGTTTAAAATTGAATTGTAAAAATATGATTTAAAACTAAAAATCACTAAACCGCTCATGTATTTTTAATGCTTATTGGGAAAATAATTAATTACAAACACATTAAAATATTATTTAAAAACCTGATTTTTATCATGTTTTGCTTTGTGCAATATCATAGTAAAAGAAATTAATGCAATGTACTTTTGCTTAAAAATATGAATATGGAAGCCGAAAAATCTTTTCGAGATAAAATAAGCACAGTTGACGAAAATGGAAAACGAATTTGGATTTTTGCCAAAAAACCAAAAGGCAAATTTTACAATATCAGAACTGTTGTAAGTGCTATTTTACTTGCAGTTTTATTCACTGGTCCGTTTTTAAAAATTAATGGCGAACCATTTTTGTTGCTTAATGTTTTAGAACGCAAGTTTGTAATATTAGGAAACATTTTTTGGCCACAAGATTTTTATATTGCAGTTTTTACTTTTATTATTTCGGTTATTTCTATCGCTTTATTTACAGTAGTTTTTGGTAGATTATTTTGCGGTTGGATTTGTCCTCAAACAATTTTTATGGAAATGGTTTACCGACGAATTGAATATTGGTTAGAAGGCGATGCACAACAACAACGAAATTTAAACAAGGAAAAATGGACAGCCCGAAAAATAAGAATAAAAACAACTAAACAAATTATATTTTACACCATTGCCTTTGTAATTTCCAATACTTTTTTAGGATATATAATTGGTGGTGAAGAACTTATAAAAACCATCAGCTCCTCTCCTAGCGAAAATTTTGGAGGTTTTGCAGCTATTATTATATTTTCGTTTTTATTTTATGGCGTGTTTGCCTTTATGCGCGAGCAAGTTTGTACAACAATTTGTCCGTATGGAAGATTACAAAGTGTTATGGTTGATAAAGAAACCTACGCTGTTGCCTACGATCATTTTAGAGGAGAAAAAAGAGCAAAATTAAATCAAAAAAATGCAGAAAGTGGTGATTGTATCGACTGTAAATTATGTGTACAAGTTTGTCCAACTGGAATTGATATTAGAAATGGAACACAGCTAGAATGTATCAATTGTACAGCATGTATTGATGCTTGTGACGATATCATGGAAAAAATTAAATTACCAAAAGGTTTAATTAAATATACATCCGAAAAAGCAATTGCCGAAAAAACAAAATTTAGATTATCCACAAGAGCAAAAGCTTACACCAGTTTATTGATTATTTTATTAATAATTTTTGGTTTTATTTTAGCAAATAGAACAGATATTGAGGTAAACTTATTAAGAGCTTATGGAACTACATTTGAACAAAAAGAAAATGGAAATTATGTGAATTTTATTCAGTATCACTTATTAAATAAAACCAATAAAAATCAAAACATCACTTTTAAACTAAAAGACAAAAAAGGAGAAATCAATATTATTGGAATGAAAAAAGTTTTGGTAAACGCAGGTAAAAAGGCAGATGGAACCATTTTGATTGAATTACCTAAAAGTGAATTAGACGGTTTAAAAACTCCAATTTTAATTGATGTTTATAAAAATGGTAAGATTATGAGAACCGAAAAAATTAATTTTAGTGGCCCGTTTATTTTACCTAAAAAACAATAAGTTATGCGATTAAATTTTGGATTAAAAATTGGTATTTTATACGCTGCATTTGTAGTTTTTATTTTATTTTTTGTTGTAAAAAGTTTTGGGATTTCCTTTGATTTAGAAGAAGAAAATTACTACGAAAAAGAAATACATTTTGAAGAGGAAATGGATGCAATTAAAAATTTTAACGATTTAGATGCAGAAATCAAGTTGTTACAAAAGGATAGTTTAGAGATAATATTACCCGATTATTTTGGCAAAATAAAAAACAAAAAAATTTCTATTTTATTTAAACGTCCGTCTGATAAAAAATTAGATTTTGAAATTGAATACCCTATAAATCAATTAAAAACAAAAATTGATTTTAACAATTTTACTATTGGTGTGTACAATGTTGAAGTGAAGTTTACAATCGATAGTATTAATTTTTTACATAAAACAAACATTTACATTCAATAAATGATAAACTTATATTTAATATTTTTATTGGGCTTATTGGGCAGTTTACATTGTGTAACTATGTGCGGACCTTTAGTTTTTTTAATGGGTTTTAAAGGTAAAAGTGGTAATGCTTTAAAAAATGTTTCAATATATCATGGCGCTCGAATTTTGGTTTATAGCTTAATGGGCGCTTTAGTTGGTGGGTTAATGTATGGTTTAAACTGGTATGGTTTTACACAAATTGCAAGCTGGATTTTGGGTAGTGTTTTTTTGCTGATTGGATTAGCATTTATATTTAAATTGAAGTTTTTACTTTATCCTGTTATCAATCTTAGTTATAAATGGACAAATTTATTTAACCAAAAGAGTACTTGGAAAAAATACTTTTTTGCTGGTACTTTAAATGGTTTATTACCATGTGGATTAGTTTATGTAGGTTTATCCTCTAGCACCCTAACAAACAACTACTTAGATGGCGCATTAAATATGTTAATTTTTGGTTTAGGAACTTTACCTTCGTTATTGTTTGGTACTGTTTTTAGTAGTTGGATTAAAAATAAAATTAGTATTTTTAAAAGTGCTTGGTTAATTTCGTTTGGATATGTGTTAATTGGATTGATACTTATTTTAAGAGGAAGTAATTTAGGAATTCCTTATTTAAGTCCGAAACAAAACCCACATAATCATGAAATTAAGTGTTGTGTTCCTTAATCAATAATATACTTTTTGTAATTATCAATCACAATATCTTTACTTTTTAAATCAAACATTAAATTGTATAAACCAAAAAAAGTACGATTGATATAAATAAAATGCTTGGAACCTCTTCCTCCATTTTGATTTCGTAAATCTTTATCTTTGGCAAATCTTTCACCCAACTGAATAATTTCATTAAAAAAATCTTCATTCGAAAAATCGAATTTTTCTTGCTGAAAAGGTTTTGTAAAAACAGTTAGTAATTCCTTAAAAATATTCACTAAAAAATCAATTTCTTTTTGTGAATCATTCGGCATAATAACTTCTAAGCTGGTTAAAGTTTGAATGAATTTTTGTGTATTTAATATATTTTCTTTTTGTGTTAATTGGAAATACGGAGCATAAAAATCATCAGGAATAAACTTTAAACAACCAAAATCCAAAACTATCAAATTCCCTTGATTATCCACTAGAAAATTCCCAGGATGCGGATCTGCATGAACCTTTTTTAACACATGAATTTGATACATGTAAAAATCCCATAATGTTTGAGATACTTTATCTGCTATTGCCGATCCTGCATGTTTTTCGCAAAATTCAGATAAATGTTCTCCAGTCATCCAATCCATTGTAATTACTTTGTCACAAGATAATTTTGGATAGTATTTAGGAAAAAGCATATTGGGAATATGTTTGGATAGATTGGATATTTCCTCAGCCTGCTTTAGTTCATTTAAATAATCTGTTTCTTCAATTAATTTATCTTTAATTTCTTTAAAATAAACATCTGCATCTGCACTGCTTATATTTAATAATTTTAAAGCAAATGGTTTTACCAAAGCTAAATCACTCGAAATACTATCTGCAACGCCCGGATACTGAACTTTAACAGCTAGTTTTTTTCTATCTTTTTCAGCTAAATGCACTTGCCCTATGCTTGCTGCATTAATTGCATTGATATCAAACTTATCAAATAATTCATTTGGTGTTTTACCAAAATATTTTTTAAAGGATTTTATAATTAGCGGACCAGATAATGGGGGAACTGAGAACTGGGCTAGAGAAAATTTTTCTACGTAAGCCTTAGGTAAAATTCCTTTATCCATACTCATCATCTGTGCCATTTTTAAAGCACTTCCTTTTAAACTTTTTAAACCATCATATAAATCTTCAGCATTATCATGGTTTAAAATTTCATTCGCTTCTTCTTTAGTTTTAGTAATTCTATTAGCGTAATATTTAACATAATTCCCCCCCATTTTAGCTCCTGTTTGAATAATTTTAGAAGCTCTTTCGATTTTAGTTACAGGTATTTTATCAATACTTTTCATGGGATTACAGAATTATGAAATTTAACTTTTTAATAGAATACAAAAAATTATATCTTAAGTTTATCTTTCAAAATAAACTTCCCAAAATCAATGATACTTTCTAGATGGGAGTTATTTAATAATTCGAACCCTAATGAAGTTGATTTTTCTATGAAAACATCTGTTTTTTCGAAACTAGCCGATTCATCTTTCATCCAATATTTTATAATGGTTAAAAACTGTCCCCAAATTGTTTCTTGTATTCCCTTTGTTTGTAAATCCGCAATACCTGAAATTGGTAATTGTGTAGCAGAAATATTTAAACTATCCACAAAACTAACAAAAAGCTTTTTTAAACCACTTAATCTTTGTAAACCTACCATGGGGTTTTTATCGTTCAACAATTGGATGATTAAACTTCTGTTAGCGGTTAAATTTTCGAAATATGTATAGTAAAATGATAGTAATTTATCTTTTGGTTCAAATGAACTAAAATCTTCACTGTTCTCTAAAACTCTTATAGTTTCATGATAAAAATGTACAAAAACTTCTTTATCAATTGCTTCAAAAGAGGCAAAGTGTTTATAAAATTCACTTTCCTCTATTTCTATAGATTTACAAAATTTATAAACATTAATTGGCGCTTTACCTTCTTCTAGTAAATAATCAGTATACAAGGTTATAATTTCAGATTTCTCCATTTGTTTAAAATTTACCTTATAAAATTAAACAAATAAACACTTGCATACTCATTAAAAAAACATAAATACCAATTGTTTGAAGTTTTTAACAAAAAAAGCTGCTCTATTCGAGCAGCTTTTTTAATTATTTTTTAATCATTTTTTTTATTGGTTACCAAATCCTTGTAAACCTCCTTCTGGTAACTTAACATTTTCTAAACCTAAAATTTTAACTAAAGCTTCTGTAACATCATCTCCACCAGCATAAATAACACCGCTTTTTTCTAAAATATACAAGTAACCGTTTTCCTTTGCATATTTTTCAACAGCTGCATTAACTTTATTAATAATTGGTTGTGCTAATTTATTTTGCTCCTCATTTAAAACTTGTTGAAATTTTTGAGAGCTTTGTTGCATTTCAACTTGACGTTTTTGCAAACTTTCCTCTCTAGCTTTTTTCATCATATCGCTTAATTTTTCTCTTTCCTCTAAATACTCACGAACATCTCTATCATATCTTTTTTGTTCTTGCTCTAAAATTTGTTGCAATTCACCAGCTGTTTGTTGTAATTTATCTGGAACTTTTTCGCTAACAGCAGATAAACTTACCAATTTATCATAATCAACATGTCCGATTTTAGAGTTTTTTTGAGCTATAGAACCCATTGTTGTTAAAGCTAAAAACGCACCGATAATAATTTTTTTCATACTACAAAAATTAAGAAATTATTAAGATTTTATTAAAATCTTAAAAAAATAAATTAAACATTAAATTAAAAAACAAATCGACTACAAAAATGCGAAAAAATAATTAATATCCTAACTTTTTTAAAACATCTTTTGTTTTATCATATTTTTCGTCGTAGTACATAATTGACAAATTTGATGCCAAGTCTAGAATTAAATTAAAGTTACCTTTTTCAGCAACATCTTTTATTGCATCATACACTTTATCTTGTATAGGTTTAACCAATTTCTGACGCTCTGCAAATAAATTACCATTTTCACCAAAATGTTGCTGTTTAAGCTTATCTAAATCACTTTTTTTCTTCTCAATTTCTTCCTCCCGCTTAATTTTCATTGCATCGGTTAATAAAATTTTATCAGCCTGATAAGTATATAATAAATTATTTAAATCTTTTTTTAAGGTTTCTATTTCTTTTAAGTAATCCTCTGCTAATTTATCCAACTGTTCTTGTGCAGCTTTGTAAGCAGGAATTTGTTCCATAATTTTTTCGGTATCTACAAAAGCAAATCTTTGAGCTTGAGTAATACTTGTAAAGGCAATTAAAAAAATTAAAGCAATATTTTTCATACTAATTATATATTACCAACCGGATAAATTTCCACCAAATGTAAAGGTAAACTGACCAGGGAAAGATTTAAATAACTCAGGAGAAACATTTTGATTAGCTGGATTAAACGGAAAACCATAATCAAAACCCAACATACCAATCATAGGTAAAAACAATCTAACCCCTGCTCCTACTGTTCTTCTTACATTAAAAGGATCGTAATTTCTAAGTGCCGAAAATGTATTTCCTGCTTCAAAAAATGTTAAAGCAAATACAGTTGCTGAAGGTTGTAAAGAAATAGGATAACGCAACTCCATAGTATATTTTACAGCTGCAATACCACCATTTACTCCATCACCATCATATACAACATTGGTTTGTTGTGCTTCTTGATAACCTCTTAAAGGAATAATTTCTCTACCATCAATATTAAAACCCATTAAACCACTTCCTCCCATATAAAAACGTTCGAAAGGAGATACACCTAAAGCTGCTGAATAACTAGACATAACACCAAAATTAACTTTTGTATATAAAACTAATTTTTCAATTAAATTATTGTACCAACCTAAATGAAATTTATATTTATGATATTCTATCCAAGTAAAATCCCCAGATTTACCAATAATTTCAAGTTGCTCCCTTGTATTGTTTAAAGAAACTACTGGTGCTGTGAATTGTGCTGTCATAGTCATTTCAACACCCGAACGAGGATAGATTGGCTGATCTATACTTGAACGAGATAAAGATAACTTAATATTTAAATTGTTGTATTGTCCTGGTTTTAATTTTGACAACCCTGTAAAATTATTAACATCATACAATTGATAACCGAATGAAATATTAGACCTAAAGTAATTATCTGGCCACTTTAATCGGTTACCTAATCCAATGCTAGCACCTGTAATATTTTGGTAACCATCTGTACTAAAACTTCTTAAACGAGTATGAAAAACAGAAAAACTTAATGCTTGAGGACGTTTCCCACCTGCCCAAGGCTCTACAAAAGTAAAGTTATAACTTTGAAAAAATCTACCGCTACTTTGGGCTCTTAAACTTAATGTTTGTCCATCCCCAGATGGGATAGGTTGCCATCCACCTGGTTTAAATAACTTTCTGGAACTAAAATTCGTGAAATTTAATCCCAAAGTACCTACAACAAAACCAGCACCATATCCACCTTGTAGTTCAAATTGATCAGATGGTTGTTCTTGTACAATATATTCAATATCAACTGTTCCATCGGTAGGATTAGGTTTAGGAATAACCTGCATTTTTTCCGGACTAAAATATTTTAAATTGTTTAACTCGTTTTGTGAACGAATTATATCTGAGCGTTTAAACAATTCACCAGGTTTAGTATATAGCTCTCTTATAATTACATGGTCTGAAGTTTTAGTATTTCCATTTACAATTATTTTTCCAATTCGTGCTTGTTTACCTTCAAAAATTTTAATCACCAAATCAACAGAATCGTTTCTAACTGTTTTTTCTTCTGTTTGAACATTAAAAAATAAATACCCATCATCTAAATACAAAGAACTTACATCGCCACCTTGCGGATCCATCATTAATTTTCGCATCAATTGTTCTTCTTTATAAATATCACCTGGAGCAATACCCAAAATTCTTTTTAATTGTTCGTCGGTATATTTAGTGTTGCCGTCAAACTCAATATTTCTGTAATAATATCTATTACCCTCCTCAACTTTTAACCTTATACCAACTCTTTTTTCATTTACAAAATATACAGAATCACTTACCAATCTTGCATCTTTAAACCCATTATTTCGATATTCTTTTTCTATATTTAACTTTTCATTCTGAAAAGTTTTAGCGTTATACTTGCCACCAAAAAAAACATTTTTTATTCCTCTTTGTTTAGTTTCCTTTAGTGATTTCCGAATTCTTGAATCAGGCAATGCGTAATTATTTTCAATCTCTATAATTTTTACTCGTATTTTAGGTCCTTTATCTATTTGGACGTTCATTTTTACAACATTTCTATCTAATGTATCTGGCGTTGTAAACAATTCAATTTTTGTGGTTGATCGACTTTTATCTTCAAAATAATTTTGAACAATTTTTTTAATTGTAAAATCAGTATTATTAGAAACTCTAGCACCAACAACACTTGCTAGCAATTCTTTTAATTCTTTTTTTTCTGATTTTTTAATTCCAATAAAAACAAATTCATTGATTTTAGGAGTTTGTTCAACTTTGATAACTAAAAACAATTGATCACCTCTTACTTCATCAATTAAAATCTGAACATCAGTGAACAAACCTGTATCCCATAATTTTTTGATAGCGTTACCCAATTGTTCACCAGGAATTTTTATATTATCTCCTTGCGCTAAACCACTTCTAACCACAACAGCTAAAGGTTCGGTAATAGCACCTTCCACTTTAATTTGACCAATTTTATATGTTTTTGGAATTTTATTATCCATGCCGTAAATTGTACTTGTTGAGATATTTTGTGCTTTAATTGAGCCAAAAACAAATACAAATACTAACAAAAAATATAACCTCATTACTTTTTACTTTTTTTGATAAATAAAAACATTTATCAATAATTTAAACTATTTAAAACTTACTTAACCAATTGTTCACTCGTTTTTCCAAATCTTCTTTCTCTATTTTGAAAACTCAAAATAGCTTCATAAAAATTTTCTTCTCTAAAATCTGGCCATAAAACAGGTGTAAAATACAATTCTGCATATGCCAGTTGCCATAATAAAAAATTACTGATACGATGTTCTCCAGATGTTCGAATCATTAACTCTGGATCGGGATAATTTTTTGTACTTAATTTAGATGAAAAATAACTATCCGTAATTTCATCTAAACTAATTTGTCCATTTTTATAATCATTTGCAACACTTTTTACAGCCTCAATCATTTCCCATTTAGAACTATAACTTAAAGCTAAAATTAATGTTAAATGAGAGTTGTGAGCAGTTGCCTCGATAGCTTCAGCTAATTTATTTCTAGCATTTTTAGGTAAAGAATCAATATTACCTATTGCTTGCAATTTTATTTTATTTTTATTCAGAGTTGGTGTTTCACTACTGATAGTTTCAACCAACAACTCCATTAAAGCATTAACTTCTGCCTGTGGTCTATTCCAATTTTCGGTGGAAAAAGCATATAATGTTACAAAAGGAATACCCAATTTAGCAGCTGCCTCAGTAGTTTCTCTCACAGCTTTTACTCCGTTTTTATGTCCAAAAATACGCAACTTACCTTTTTGCTTTGCCCAACGTCCATTACCATCCATAATAACAGCAACGTGTTGTGGTAATTTAAATTTATCTATACTTGTTATTAAAGACATTATTTTAAACTGATTCAATATTCATAATTTAACTTGGATTTACATTAACAAATCCCAAAAACTAAACGGTAAATTTAACATCATTTATCCGACAAAAAAAACAAATTAAAAGTAATTTATCAATTAGGGCATAATCTTCTCGAAGTAAGATTTACATAAAAAGAAAAACCAGTTACAACATACCAATCATTATTAAATATTTCTCCCCTTTGATAATTTAATTTAGCTAAATCATTAGCTGGTAAATTTTGAGTATAAAATGAACCAACATCATCTAAATAATCTGTTAAAGTACCTCTAATTCCCCAATCTAAAGCAAAACCCACTCTATTATTTCTAAATTTCAATCCTAATCCCATAGGCAAAGCCAACTGATTATAGCGGTATCTTTTTGATTCAATTTGAATATCTCTTGCATTCTGATATTCACCATCATTAAAACTAACTTTAGGTTTATGAAAAAAATAATTTAAACCCATATAAACATATGGGGTAAAAATAGAAGATTTTTTATCAAATACATTTAAAGCATAAGTAGTGAAATCATGAAAATTAAACTCCACAACACCTCCCAATTCATAAATATTATTTCTAAAAGATAAATTTCTAGATTCATAAAAAGTACCATTTAAACGATCATCAGAGCCTGCAATTTGAGCAAAATTTGCAATTGTTCTAAAGGACAATCTGCTATCAATATTATACCTTAAAACCAAACCTCCCGAAGGTTTAACTGGTAAAAGATGAGTTTGATTTAATTCGCCAATATAATATGCTGTACCTAACTGAACACCAAACTCCCAGTGGTAAGTAGGTGTTAAGGTTTGAGCAAAATTTTTACTCACAACAAAAAATATAAGAATATAAAAAAATGAATTTCTCATAAAAAACAAAACCTAAACGAAAAGTTTAGGTTTTTAGTATCATTGATAATAAGTTTATCTAAATTTAGGTAAACCACCAACTGTAGATTTTAATAGATAATTTACATTAACTATTAAAAACATATAAGAATCTTTGTTTGTCGGATCGCCTCTTTGATCAAAATTATTAGAAATCCCACTTCTTCTTTGAGTAGGATCAGACATATAAGCAGCTATTGGTCCATTTTCTCTTAAAATTTCATTTAGTGGATAATACGTAGTACTTACATCATCAATATAATCTGTCCAAGTTTTGCGTAAACCATACTCAATACCTATTAACATTCTCCTATTTACACTAAATTTCAAACCAAAGCCAACAGGTATTGCCATTTGAACTCGAGAATATGGGCGTCGTGTTGGACTAACAAATTGTCCTTCGGTACCTAATTCTCTTAAATTCACCCATTCGTTATTTAAATCTAGCGCTCTAGGATTAAACCAAAAAGCATGTAAACCCAAAAAACCGTAAGGATGGAATGACGAAGCTCTAACTCCTTTTATACCTCTTAATTTAAAACGGTGTCCATCCGTTTCTTTGATAAAATAAAATTCGTAATTCGCACCTAATTCAACTATATCAGTTGTAAAATTAAGCTCTCTAGCACTTCTAAACTGCTCAGTTGTTAAATCATCATCTCCTTTTAAAATCCCCCAAGTTAAAGATGCTTTAACAGCTGTTGTTTCTGTAATTCGATAACGCATACCAGCATTAATCGCAGGACGTGTTGCTACTAATTCAAGATCTCTAAAATAATCTGTCCCTACTTGATTTGCACCACCTAAATCTGTTAAAACATTACTTACACCAATACCACCTACAGCTTCCCAACGATATCTTTTCCATCTGGTTTGAGCATTTAAGCCTACAAAGGATGTGATAAGTAACGAAAATATAAAATATTTCAACTTCATTATTAAAA
>JBEEPA010000005.1:0-6946 GCA_041191385.1 Bacteroidota bacterium
ATTGCCTCGCGCTTTTTTACAAAGGTTTTCTAAAATTAAAAACAAAAAAATTAAGCTGAGTTCTTTAGCCGGAATGCTTTTATTGATTGAAGTTTTAGAAAACGAAAACCTATTACATATTTTAAATTCATACGCAGTTAAATCTAAAGGAAAACCATTTTTCGAAAATCAAAAATTTTGGTTTAATTTAAGTCATTCCCGAGATATTGTAGCAATTGCATGGAGTTTACAAGGTAAAGTTGGTTTGGATGTACAAGAATCCCGCAGTATTTACCCTGGAGTAAAACCTAAAATTATGCACGAAGCAGAAATCAATCATATAAGATACCAGGAAGATGATTATTTTTTTGAATGTTGGACAAAAAAAGAGGCGGTGGTAAAAATGACTGGTGAAGGATTATCGGCAGGAATTCATAAAATCAATTCGAATATTGATAATGGTAATATCAACGGTCATGCTTATTTTGTAAAAAATTTTTATATTGCACCTACTTATTTTGGTGCTGTAGCAGCAGAAAATGAGTTTGAGATATTAATTAAAAACTAATGCAAGCAATTTTAAAAGATAAAATAAATTTGGCTAAAAAATTAAGTTTCTTAAAACTATGGAACTTAAGTTTGTTGTATATCAGTTTTTATGTTTCACGCATTTTAAAAAAACCTATTCAGTGGGGTTTACCTACTTCAATTTCTTTCGAGCCTACAACATCTTGTAACTTACGATGTCCGGAATGCCCCAGTGGATTAAGAGCTTTTACCAGAAAAACAGGTATGTTAACACCCGAATTTTTCGAACAAACTATTTTACAATTAAAACCTACCTTACATTATTTAACTTTTTATTTCCAAGGCGAACCATATTTAAATCCTAATTTTTTGGATATGGTAAAATTTGCCTCAAATCATGGAATTTATACTGCTACGAGTACCAATGGTCATTATTTAAAAGATGAGGTGGCAAAAAAAACTATCGAAAGTGGACTGGATAGGTTGATAATTAGTATAGATGGTACTACACAAGAAACTTACGAACAATATCGTATAGGTGGAAATTTAGAAAAAGTAATTGAGGGTACTAAAAATATTATTAAATGGAAAAGAGAGCTTAAAAGTGCTACACCTCACATTATTTTTCAGTTTTTAGTTGTAAAACCAAATGAACATCAAATTCCAGAAGTATTGCAATTGGCAAACGAATTAGGAGTAGATGAACTGCGCTTAAAAACTGCACAAATGTATGAATATGAAAATGGTAACGAATTAATTCCTACAATAGATAAATATTCCAGATACAAACAAATGCCCGATGGCACATGGAAAATCAAAAATAAAATGATTAATAGCTGTTGGCGTATGTGGCAATCGTGTGTGATTACATGGGACGGTGGAGTTGTACCTTGTTGTTTTGATAAAGATGCATCACATCAATTAGGACAATTAAAAGAGCATAATTTCCAACAAATTTGGCAAAATCAATCGTATCAAAACTTCCGCTCGGCATTATTAACCAACCGTTCGCAAATTGATATTTGTAAAAACTGTACGGAAGGTACTAAAGTTTGGGGCTAAAATTAATTTTTAATCCTTGTAGCAAAAGGATGATTACTTAATCCTTTTAGTTTATCCATTCCAAGCAATTGAAATGACCTTTGGAATTCATTGTTACGTTTATAATTTTCGATAAATGATAAAAAAGAATGATCTATAATATCTAAATTTTCAGCATTAATAACAATATTTTTATTCTTATTTAAAGTATTCAAAATACTTTTAAATTGAACAACATTACAAAAAACAGCATTTCGATTTAAATAAATAACATATTCATGTTCACTTTCAATAATTTTGTAGTTTAATATAAACAAATTCTTGATTTTGGCTCCATTATATAGGTGAATTAAAATTTTAATCAATATTCCTACAAAAATCCCAACTAATAAATCTGTTAATAACGTGATAATAATGGTAAATACATAAATCAATAACTGCTCCTTCCCTATTTTATATATTTGAATAAAATGTTTGGGTGCACACAAATTATAACCCGCAAATATTAACATAGCAGCTAATGCCGAGTTTGGAATAGATTCTATTAATGGAATAAAAAACAATATGGAAATAAGTAAAAATATTCCATGAAAAAAATTAGACCATTTGGATTTAGCTCCAAATTTAATATTTGAAGTACTACGTACCACTTCAGAAATTAATGGTAAACCGCCTAATAAACTCGAAAAGAAATTACCAAAACCAACCGCTTTTAAATCTGCATTATAATCAGATGTCTTTTTTTCATCAGATATATTATCAATAGCTTTTACTGTTAATAACGACTCTAAACTATTGATAAACAAAAACATTAAAACATATTTCCAAAAACTCCAATGCATTAAAAAAGATGAATTCCAACTGATATTAATTTCGCTCCAAAAATCTCCTATATCTACAAGTGCAAAAAAGGGCTGTGTATTCCTAAAATCATTAATCAGAGTGAATGGAATAACTATTAAAAGAATTATAACCGGACTAGGAATTTTTTGAAACCACTTAATTTTAGGCAAAAAAATTAAAATAAAAATAGATAAAACACCAATAACAGCTAATGTAATATTAGAATTTTGAATAAAAATTGGAATTTCCAAAAATAATTGAATTGGATTTTTTCCCGAATATAAATCCGGTTCTACACCTAATAAAACTGGTATTTGTTTAGAAATTATTATTATTCCAATTGTAGCCAGCATTCCCTTTACTGCTGCATAAGGGAAAAAATCGCTGAATTTACCGAAATTAAAATAAGCAAACCCAATTTGTAAAATTGCAGCAATTGTTACGGCAGTACAACAAATTTGAATTGCAATATCACCACTACCAAACTCCATAATTGCACCCGAGCAAATGGTAATTAACCCTGCTGCTGGGCCTTTTATTGTAAAAGACGAAACTTTAAAAAACAAAGAAGTTAAACCACCAATAATCGCTGTTAAAATTCCCATACTCGCAGGAAATCCACTGGCTTTTGCTATACCTAAACTTAAAGGAAGTGCTAATAAAAATATTAGAAATCCAGATATTATATCGGATTTAAAATTTATTTTGATTTCTTTTAAAGAAGCAACAAAATTAGTCATTAAAACAGCGCTAAAGATTTATTCTTAATTTACCAATTCCTAAATTGGGTTTGCAAAAATAGAGTTTTTAAGTCATTTAACTCATAGTTCATTAATCATTTTTATATAATTTATTTAACATACTTATATATCCAATGTTGATTTTGAAAATAAACACTAAAAATATAAACCCCATTGGATAAATTTTTAGCAGATAAGTGATCGCAATCTTCACAAAAATCAATTAATTGTCCGTTTATATTATAACAAGAAATATTATTGGCTTTTTGGTTAAACCATATAACATTATCCAATATTTTAACTCCATTGTCATTATTTCGATAATGCCTTAATAAATAAGATGCATCTTTAACAATTGAATAATTATTATTTTCATCTATCGAAAACAATTGATAACATCCATTTTCAATATTACCTGTGTAGTAAAAACTTTCTTGTTTACCCTTTGCTAAAATTGTTTTTTCAGCCAGCCATAAAGTATCGTTATCAAAATTAATATATCGCCAAATGTATTTTTGATCATCTTTACTATTCACAAGCTCCCAAGATATATATTCTGGAGTAATTTTAAAATCGATTAATTGCAAATTTAACAATGTTGTTCCACCTTTAGCTCCCATCCACCAGCTAAATTCCTGAATATCATTTACAATAAATTTATTATTTAAAAAAGTAGAAGGGACATCAAAAAACGACATTCCCTCGTCGATAGATTTAACAATTTTATAATCCTCAATATCCTCTACTCCTTCTTTTACATCAATTGTCATTTGTACATTAAAAAATTTATCCGAATCAGTTTTAATAATAAAATAATTATCAAGTGGATTTTTAACAGGTAAATTTTCAGAATCAAATTTTTGTTCAAATATTGTGTTTCCCATAAACGAATTACTATCTAATTTCAACTCTAATCCCCATCCCCAAGCCTTAAAAATATTTCCTTTATCTAGATACTTTTTACCTTTAAAAACCGATTTTTCATCTGCAGAATATTTTGGAGAATCCAAAAAAGCTAAACTTTCAAAATTTACAGTAGCATTTTTAAAATATAATTTTTGCGCATTTTTAATTTCATTACTAAAATAATAATTTTCACCGCTTAA
The DNA here is from genome assembly GCA_041191385.1 of Bacteroidota bacterium. Taxonomy (GTDB): domain Bacteria; phylum Bacteroidota; class Bacteroidia; order Flavobacteriales_C; genus JBEEPA01. The sequence goes on from JBEEPA010000005.1 coordinate 4,238, forward strand.
TATTGTTTTAGGATTTTCAAGCACAATTTTACCCAAGTTACATTTTCCATTATTATTCCATAGTATGTCCGAATTTCCTTTAAAAAAAACCTTACCACTATCCAAAATCATTGTTCCCTCATTATTTAAATTGCCATAAAAAAACAAATCCTCATTAATTAAATTTTCGAAAATTCCTTTGGAATGTATGGTAATATTATATAAATGTTTATTTTGAATTGTATTTCCAACTTCCACTTTATCCCAAATTACTAGAGAGTCCGTAATAAAAGTTTCTTCGGTTTGTAAAGAAAAAATACCTTTTTGTACCCAAACCTTTTTAATATTTAAAACACCCAATTCACCCCGTGTTAAAGCTTTGCTGTTGTTGGTTTTATCAATAATCACATGGGTATAATTTGCAATTTTAACACGCTGATTTTTATCTCCTTTGTACCAAACTTTACTGTTATCCATCCAAAGTTTACCCGTGTTAAACCCATTACCATAAAAATACAAATTAGTATTCATCAAATGCACATTTCCAACACCCAACCAATCTCCCAAAAACAATGCTGAATCCTGCTGTATAATCAAAGTTAAAGCAGATTTTAGTAAATTTAAATTGCCTTGGTATTTAAAAATTCCATTTTGTACAGTAAATGCAGCACTATCTACTGCCCCACAATTTAATTCGATATTACCATAATTTATTCCACCTTTAATCACTTGATTTCCCATTGCTTGATAGCGCACTGTACTGTTAATATTTAAATTATAATTTTTAAATCCGTTAGGGAATCCTCCATTTTCTATGGTATTTATTTTTCCAATTGTCAATGATGCTGTATCTGATATAGTGAAATTATAATTATTGTTAGTAGATGTAATTGAATAGGTATCTAAATATACTTCACAACCTTTGTAAATAGTAAGATTTCCATTAATTTCAATATTTTTTTCGATAATTTTCCTTCCAGGATTTACAAAACCAATATTAGTAAACCCAGTTAATTTTTCGGCTTTAATATTTTGAACTCCTTCACGGTTAAATAAAACTGTACTCATTTGATTTTTTCCATTAAATTCCCACTGAATTAAATTGGAATTGGCGCCTAAAGCAATAGTATCGTGATTAAAAATTTTTGAATTTCCAGATGCTTCTCTTGAAATTTCCCAGAAGTTATTGTTTACAACATAAGGTACATTAGAAATTATCCTAGGTGTAAATAATTTACCCTTTCCCTTAATAAAAATTGTATCCGAGTTCCCAAAAATCCAATTGCAATTTGTGCCATCACAACCATTTATTTCACCATTATTATCAATAGACTTTTCTATTGTGAAATTACCTCCATTTTCTACTTTCCAAATTGCATCATTATCGTTTATTAAGTTTTTGATTTGCGTTTGAGCACTTAATCCATTAAAAATAACAAAGCCTTGATTATAAATATTTTGAATTAAATTGTTTAAACCAGAAATGTAGGTTTGAGACGAATTATTTATAAATAAATTTTCGCAATTTATACCGCGCAAAAATACTTTACTGTTGTGTAATGATAAATTTTTAGCGGTAGTATTCCATAAAAATCTTACAGAATCTACATTTAAAAACTCAATATCATTCATTTTATTGATAGATATATTGATTAACTTTTGATTACTAAATTTTAATGTACTTTTTTCATCCTGCATCATTCCATTTCCTAACCAACTTCCTCTTAAATCAATAATTGAATTATCGGTTGCCCATCGAACATTTTGATGTAAATTTAAATTGCCTGAAATTATTAAATTTGGCTTTACACCTTTAACCCATGCTGGATTAGAAGCATTAATGGTTAAGTTAGCGCATGAAAAATTTTCGTCGATAATAACGGAATCAATTATATTCCACCTCCAAATTGAATTAGAAAAATATTGATAATTAAATGTATTTAAGTGTACTTTAATTTTTTCATTGGAACGAAAATTTGTTTGAACTTCACCCAAAACTATAGTATTTGTAGAACTAGACAGTCTATTAGAATTTAAAACAACTACAGCTTTTTCGCCTACTGTAATATGTTTGATGTTGTATAAGGATTCATTCAGCCAATTGGCATTACCTGTATTGTTTAAAATTAAATTTTCGAAATGATTATCAACAGGAGAAGGAATTGTTTGAAAACTATTGCGATTTAAAACGAAGGTATTGTTTTGTGCTTTTAAATTTAATACAACACCACTAAAATTATTTACAGTTGTACCACTAGCAAAATAGGCATTAGTTTGATTGTTTAAAGTATGTTGATTTCCTATAATTTGAGTTTTAACCTCTAAAGAATCAAAATTATTTAACAAATAAGTTAATTCTATTACATTGAAAATTAATAAATTACTAGATCGGATATCGCCACATAAAAAATATTTACCGGTTCCCGAAAAAAATTTTCCTTTATTTGATATTTGATTTATTGTACAAACTTTATTGCCTAAATTATTCCATACACCAGTTGGTAAAATATTTAAATTTTGAATTGTTACATTTCCTAAATTGTTATTTAAAGATATTGGAGCGCTTATTTTTAAGTGGTTAATATTAAAATGTCCCCTGCCTAAATTAAAAGATCCTATAACCCAAATAGACCGAATAGTAGTTTGTGCTGTGGCTGTTCCAGTAATTGAACTATTTTGCCATGCAATTAAGGAATCGCATTGTAATCTTCCTCCACTATTTGTGAATTT
>JBEEPA010000006.1:0-2504 GCA_041191385.1 Bacteroidota bacterium
ATTAAACCAGAAATTATTGAAGAAGTTGTGAAATCCAAATTCAGTTTTACTGGTTCTTCTAATTCTAAAACCCCTACTTTTGGATTAGAAAAAGGCAATTCATAATAAAAAAAGCACGTTAATTTTAACTAAAAAACAACAATGCTATGTAAAAGCCATGATTAGTTTCATTTACTATTTTTATTTTAATTATTTTTGCATAAATTAAAAACTACATAATGGAATTTGAAGTTGGTGAACTCCTTAAAAACATTGTAACTCCCGAGGATTTAAAAAAAGTAAATCCAAAAAAATTGAATCAAGTTTGCGATGAATTACGCAATTTTATTGTGGAGGTGGTTTCGCAAAAAGGTGGTCACTTTGGAGCTAGCCTAGGTGTAGTGGAACTTACAGTTGCTTTACATTATGTTTTTAATACACCCAACGATCAGTTGGTTTGGGATGTTGGGCATCAAGCTTACGGTCATAAAATTTTAACAGGTAGAAGAAATCAATTTCATACACAAAGATTATACGGAGGTTTAAGCGGTTTCCCTAAAAGATCCGAAAGTGAGTACGATACTTTTGGTGTAGGACACTCCTCTACTTCAATTTCTGCTGCATTGGGAATGGCAGTAGCTAGTAAATACAAAGGCGAAAGCGAAAAACAACATATTGCTGTAATCGGTGATGGAGCAATGACAGGCGGTATGGCATTTGAAGCTTTAAATCATGGCGGGGTTTCTAATGCTAATTTATTGGTGGTACTAAACGACAATTGTATGTCTATCGACCCCAACGTAGGAGCTTTAAAAGAGTATTTAACAGATATCACAACCTCGCAAACATACAATAAATTTAAAGATGAAATTTGGCATTTATTAGGACATGTAAGTAAATTTGGCCCAAATGCTCAAGCTATTGCATCTAAAATTGAAAACGCTGTAAAATCAACAGTTTTAGGAACTTCAAATTTATTTGAATCCTTAAACTTTAGATATTTTGGTCCGGTGGATGGCCATGATGTAAACCATTTGGTAAAAGTTTTAGAAGATTTAAAAAAGATTCCTGGACCTAAAGTGTTACATTGTTTAACTAAAAAAGGAAAAGGGTATAAACCAAGTGAATTTGGAAATCAAACCCAATGGCATGCTCCAGGAATATTTAATAAACAAACTGGTGAAATTGTAAAGGTTACACCTAAAAGTCCAGAACCACCTAAATTTCAGGACGTTTTTGGGCATACAATTGTTGAATTAGCCGAAAAAAACGATAAAATTTTAGGAATTACCCCTGCTATGCCTTCGGGAAGTTCGTTAAATATCATGATGAAAGCTATGCCGGATAGAGCTTTTGATGTGGGCATTGCCGAGCAACATGCCGTAACCTTTTCGGCAGGATTAGCCACTCAAGGAATGGTTCCTTTTTGTAATATCTACTCTACTTTTATGCAACGTTCGTACGATCAAGTTGTACATGATGTAGCATTGCAAAAATTAAATGTAGTATTCTGTTTAGATAGAGCAGGTTTGGTTGGGCAAGATGGACCAACACACCATGGAGCATACGATATTGCCTTTTTTAGATGTATTCCTAACATGATTATTTCGTCGCCTTTAAACGAGGAAGATTTACGAAACTTAATGTACACCGCACAATTACCCGATAAAGGTCCGTTTGTGATACGTTACCCTAGAGGAAATGGAACTATGGTGGAATGGAAAACACCCATGAAAGAAATACCTATAGGCAAAGGAAAAAAAATAAAATCTGGTAACGATTTAGCAATTTTAACTTTAGGTCCGATTGGTAATTTAGCAACAAAAGCAATAGAAAAAACTAAGCATGATATTGCGCACTACGATATGCGTTTTGCAAAGCCCTTAGACGAGACATTATTACACGAAATATTTACTAAATTTGATAAGATTATTACTATAGAAGATGGTTGTGTTCAGGGTGGTTTTGGCTCGGCAATTATAGAGTTTATGGCAGATAATGGATATCAATCAAAAGTCGTTCGTTTAGGTATTCCTGATAAATTAGTTGAACACGGCTCGCAAAACGAATTGTATAAGGAATGTGGTTATGATGTAGATAGTATTATTCAAACAATTGAAAAATTAATTATTCAAAAATCTAACTCAATAGCCAGGGCATAAATAATTAATTAACAGTATTTTACACGGTTTTTTATGCTAAAAAAAATGTTAATTTGTAAATTTTAATTTTTAATAATATCAATTTACCTTTTTAACATTGTATATTTGGGCGAATTAAAAATAATTTTCGTCACGAAAAAATGGAAAAAACAAATTCGTATGCTATTATAAAACGTTTATTTAGTTTACTTAAACTAGATAAAAAGGAGATATACGAAATATATGCATTTTCATTTATTATCAGTATTATAAATCTTAGTTTACCACTTGGTATTCAATCCATCATCAACACTATACAATCGGGTTTGGTAAGTAATTTCTGGTTAGTTTTAGTTTTTATTGTAATTTTAGGTGCTGCCTTTG
>JBEEPA010000007.1:0-4679 GCA_041191385.1 Bacteroidota bacterium
TTTATAAAAAATTCTTAAAATATTTAAAAATTAAAAAATAAGAAGGAAATTGGGCTACATAGATTAAGTAGAGCACTAGGATAAATGCCTAGTATTAAAACTAGAAAGGCAGACGCTAAAAGTATAAAAATTTCTTTACTATTTAAGTCACTAAATAATTTTAGATAATCGGTTTTGACATTACCAAAAATAATTTTATTATATAACCATAACGAATATGCACCGCATAAAATTACACCTAATGTGGCTAAGGTACCTAAAATAACACTTATTTTAAAGGATCCTAACAATAATAAAAATTCACCAACAAAACTACTTGTACCCGGCAATGCTATATTAGCTAGTGTAAAAAATAGTAAAAAAATCGCGTATACGGGCATAAAATGAACAAGGCCTCCGTAATAGTATAAAAATCGTGAGTGATACCTTTCATATAAAAAACCTACTAAAAAAAATAGGGAACCCGAAACAAAACCGTGACTTAAACTTTGAAAAATAGCACCTTCAATGCCGAATATATTGAAACTAAACAAACCAATTACTACTAAATTCATATGAGCTACTGAGGAATATGCAATAATTCGTTTAAAATCGGTTTGACGAATTGCAGATAAAGAAGCATATAAAATTCCAAATACACATAAAACGTAAATTAAAGGGGAATAATACAATGAAATCTCACTAAAAAAGGATAAATTAAAACGAAGTAAACCGTAGACCCCTAGTTTTAATAGAATACCCGCCAGTAAGACTGATCCTATTGTAGGTGCTTCCACATGTGCTTCAGGTAACCAAATATGCAAAGGAAAAATTGGAATTTTCGATGCAAAAGATAAAAAAAATAAAAACCATAATACATGTTGTTCTGAAGGTTCTAAGTAATTTTTACAGAAAAATGTTAACCAACTAAAATTTGCAGTATTAAAATTGTGATAAAGGTATAAAATACCGACTAAAAACATTAGTGAACTAATTAAAGTATAAAAAAATAATAAATAAACCGCACGAATTTTTCTTTCTCTTGAACCCCATAAACCTATTAAAATATACATTGGTATTAAAATTGCTTCAAAAATTATATAAAACAAAATGATATCCTTCACAATAAAACAACTAATAAGTAAAAAACCTAATGTTAATAAGCATAGGGCTAAAAGTTTACTATATTGATTATTAATTGAAATAAATAAAGCGCAACTTGATAATAAAAAACAGGTTAAACCTACTAATAAAAAAGAAAATGAGTCAATTCCAATAAAATTGTATGAAGTTAATAAATAAAAGGATAAAGAATCACTTAAGAAAGTTTGGTCTAAAATACAATCATAAGTTGAAAAATCATATCTTATGTATTCTAGCACTACGAAAATTAAACATAAATTACAAACAATACGTGTAATTTTTAAAAAATTAATTTGAGTTGAAAAAAAACATATTAAAAAAATTCCAGTAAGTAACGTTAGTAGTAAAAGTGTTAAGAAAAACATACGATTTTTAAAAAATTATATTATAAATTTTATAACTCAATTTTTGAAATGCGTCGACCGCTGGTTAGTGTTTCATAAACAATATAAAAAAACAATAACGCAGAAAATACAGATATATATGAACCAAAAGAGGCTACAGCATTCCATGGAGCAAAAGCATCCGGATAGTCTGGAACCCTACGTGGCATACCTGAAAGCCCTAAAAAATGCATCGGGAAAAAAGTCAAATTTACACCAATGAAAAATAGCCAAAAATGTACTTGACCTAATGTTTCTGAATATTGTAACCCAGTTATTTTACCTATCCAATAATACCACCCTGCAAAAATAGAAAAAACAGCACCCATGGATAAAACATAATGAAAATGTGCTACCACATAGTATGTATCATGAAATACTGCATTTACGCCGGCGTTAGATAAAATAATACCTGTTAATCCACCAACAGTAAATAAAAATAAAAACCCCAAAACAAATAACATAGGTGTTGTTAAACGACATGAACCTCCCCAAATAGTAGCAATCCAACTAAAAATTTTTATTCCAGTAGGTACTGCAATAATCATAGTAGCCGCCGTAAAATAAGCTCGTGTATCAATATCTAGGCCAACTGTATACATATGATGTGCCCATACAATAAAACCTAGTAGTCCTATAGATACCATTGCATAAACCATTCCAATATAACCAAATACCGGTTTATTTGAATAAGTTGAGACAATTTGACTAACAATACCAAATGCGGGTAAAATTAAAATATAAACTTCTGGATGACCAAAAAACCAAAATAAATGTTGGTATAGAATAGGATCACCTCCTCCAGCTGGATCAAAAAAACTTGTATTAAAGTTTCTATCAGTTAATAGCATTGTAATAGCACCACCAAGAACAGGCAATGATAATAATAGTAGAAAAGAAGTAATTAGTATAGACCACACGTATAATGGTAAACGTTGTAAGTCTTGTCCCGGAGCACGCATATTAAAAATAGTGGTAATAAAATTAATAGCACCTAAAATAGAAGCCGCACCGGATAAATGTAGACTAAAAATTGCTAAATCTACTGATGGTCCTGAGTGTGCTTGAGCACCACTTAATGGAGGGTATACGGTCCAGCCTGTACCAGCACCAGATTCCACTAGTGCAGAAGATAATAATAATAATAAAGACGGAGGTAATAACCAAAAACTTATATTATTCATCCTTGGAAACGCCATATCAGGAGCCCCAATCATAAGCGGAACAAAAATATTACCAAAACCTCCGATAAGAATAGGCATTACCATAAAAAATATCATTAGGAAAGCATGACCTGTTACTAGTACGTTATACAATTGATTATTGCCTAAAAGTATTTGTTGCCCGGGTGCTGCTAATTCCATACGTATTAACACCGACATTACTGTACCAAGTACGCCGGCAAAAGATCCAAAAATAAGATACAATACTCCGATGTCTTTATGGTTTGTAGAAAAAAACCATCGTGAAAAAAAGTAATAAATTTGTCGTACCATAATAGATTTATTATATATAGAATAAAAAAACAACAACTTTTTTATAATGCGAAATAAAAAATATCAAAAAATATAACAAGATTACACGAGTGCAATCAATTTTGTAAATAAGTCTGTAAAAAAACCCCAAGTGTTTACAATCATACATTCTGTATAATGCCACTCTTCAAAAACATAATCCCAAAAAATAAAATTGATTATCCAGGGAATACCATAAAAACCATATTGATAATGCCAATTATCATGTTGCCAACAACCAAAAACATCAATATGAGTTTCATGAGCTTGATCGAGTAATTCATCTACAAAATATTCATTATAGGGATCATTACGTAAATCCATATAATACTTAATCGGTTGAAAAGTCCATAATTCGTAATACATTGCCCAAGATTCGAGAAATAAAATATAAAACCATTTTTTAAAAAAAGTTTTGGGTCGCTTAGCTGTAAAGTAATTTATGTACCAATCCGTCCATTCCGCGGCTTCATCTCGGTTACCAGGATAACTTTGCGTAAAACCTACGGTATATAACTCCTCACGTTGTTCTGGTAACAAGCCCCACCAATGCACTTCTCTTTCCGTTAGTTCAACAGCCATCGTACGTATTTGAGTATGTAAGATACTTGATTTAATAAAATTTGAGTTTTTTAAAGGATGTATTAGCATAAATCGTTAGTTTTTATTAGATTTTTTAAAAGTTATAAAAGTTAAAAAATTTGATGACGTTCGAGATAATTGAGCGTATACTGTTTCTGATACCTTCGTATGTGAAGAGTATTGAATTGTCAACACGATTGAGATAAGCATAGCAACTAATAAAATAAATCCAGCCAACAGAAAAGGTATTAGAAATGAATTAAATAAAACTTGACCTAGAATCTCTAAATTTGAAAAAAAATCGAAAGTTGATAAATGTGTTGTTGTTGGTAAAAAATTGTAACTTGTATATATATCTTTAAAAAATAAAAAAAATTGGGTAATACAAAAGCTTACAATAAAAAAATACAACGGAAAAAAAGTAGAAGATGGTGTAAAATTAATCTTAATTTTAAGCATCATTACTATAAATAAAAAAAGAATCGCAACTGCGCCTACATAAATAATAATTAAAACTAAACCTAAAAACTCAATATTGAAATAAAATAAAATAAATGCAGAGTTCACAATTGCTAAAATTAAGAATAAAATAGCATGAATAGGAGTCGTTGAAAAAAAAATCAATAAGCCTAAAAGTAAAGCAAAAATTAATAAAAAAAAATGAATCATAATTAATTTGGTTAAAAACTAAATTTCGGAATAATGCGATTTGAACACATGACTTTCTGTTCCCAAAACAGATACGCTACCAGCTGCGTTATATTCCGTACAATTAAAAAATAACGAAAGAGGGACTTGAACCCTCAACCTATGGATTATGATTCCACTACTCTAACCGATTAAGCCATTTCGTTTACTTTTGGATCTTTCTTTGGAAACAAACGGACTTGAACCGTCAACTTTATGCTTGCAAAGCACACACTCTACCAGTTGAGTTATGTTCCCTAAATGCGGGTAATGAGAGTCGAACTCATACCTCAAGCTTGGAAGGCAAACCATCTACCATTAATATATACCCGCTTAACTAGATCATTTAAGTTTTTAAAAAGCTCATTAATTAAAATCTTTTAAATGTTGA
>JBEEPA010000008.1:0-5007 GCA_041191385.1 Bacteroidota bacterium
ATGTTTATGGTAAAACACATGCTGTTTTCCCTTTACGAATTGGTTTTGGAACACAAAAGTTGTTAGGGCAAAAAGCAAATTTTAATGGTGTTGAAGTTAATTTTTTATATCAAGGTGGATTAAGTTTAGCGATTTTAAAACCAATTTATTACCGTATAATTTATTTAAACGATAGATTTCCGCAGGAGGAAAAGTTTAATCCCGATTTTCATACGCCCAACAATATTTTAAGTAGGGCAAGTTTTATTAATGGTTTAAATGAAATGGAAATTAATCCGGGAGTTTATGCTAAATTTGCGCTCAATTTTGAATATGCTAGCGAAAAAGCATCTATTAAAGCTATAGAAACTGGTGTGGTGTTAGATGCTTATTTTAAACCTATCCAGATGTTGGCTTTTGAAAATAAAGATAATTTTTTTGTAGGCTTTTATGTAGCACTGCAATATGGCTATAAAAAATATAGATAAAATGATGGAAAAACAGGATGAGTCTCAGGAAATTAAACCAAGGTTTAAAAAACCAAGTTGGTTACGCGTAAAATTACCAGTGGGCGAAAATTATAAAAAAGTACGCAAACTGGTAGACGAACACAAATTACATACGATTTGCGAAAGTGGTAATTGTCCGAATATGGGTGAATGTTGGGGTGCGGGTACAGCTACTTTTATGATTTTGGGAAATACTTGTACGCGAAGTTGTGGATTTTGCGCAGTATCTACGGGTAAACCAGAGGCGGTGGATCCTTGGGAACCCGTACGTGTGGCAAAATCTATTAAAACCATGAACATTAAACACGCAGTAATTACATCAGTGGATAGAGATGATTTGCCAGATGGTGGTGCGGATACTTGGGTAGAAACCATTAAACAAGTTAGGAGATTATCGCCGGGTACAACACTAGAAACTTTAATTCCGGATTTTGCGGGAAATTGGTTAAATCTAAATAAAATTATTCAGGCTGCGCCCGAGGTGGTTTCGCACAACATGGAAACCGTTAGAAGATTAACTAAAGAAGTGCGTATCCAAGCAAAATACGATAGAAGTTTAGAGTTGTTGATGCGTTTAAAACAAGGCGGAATGAAAACCAAATCGGGTATTATGGTGGGTTTGGGCGAAACTGATGAGGAAGTGTTTGAAACGATTGAAGATTTAGCAGCAGTTAAAGTAGATATCGTTACTATCGGTCAGTATTTACAACCAACTGCTAAACATTTATTGATTCACGAATTTATTACGCCTGAAAAATTTGAGGAATACCGACAATTTGCGCTTAAACTAGGTTTTAAACACGTGGAAAGTTCGCCTTTAGTTAGGTCATCTTATCACGCAGAAAAACACATTCACTAAAGTCATGGATATACAATTTTATAAATATCAAGGTGCTGGAAACGATTTTGTGATTATTGATGATCGTAAAGGTAAATTTGATACTACAAATGAAGAGTTGATTGCTCATTTATGTAACCGTCGTTTTGGTATTGGTGCAGATGGATTAATGTTGGTGCGTAATAAAGAAGGCTACGATTTTGAAATGGTATATTTTAATGCCGATGGTAAAGAGGGTTCCATGTGTGGAAATGGTGGTAGATGCATTGTTGCTTTTGCGCATTATTTGGGTATTTTCACCAACAAATGTTTGTTTTGGGCGGTGGATGGAGAACATGAAGCTTATCGTATCGAGGATAAAAATTGGATTAGTTTAAAAATGATTCCTGTAAACGCTATCGAATCTGGTGCAGATTATTGTTATTTAAACACAGGTTCGCCGCATTATATCGTGGATATTGCCGAAAATTTACAGCAATTGGATGTATTTACCGAGGGTCAAAAAATTAGATACAACGAGCGATTTAAAAATGAGGGTACAAATGTTAATTTTACCGAGCTACAAGGTGATGTGTTGCATGTTCGTACTTATGAAAGAGGAGTGGAGGACGAAACTTTAGCGTGTGGAACTGGTGTTACAGCTGCGGTTTTAAGTGCGCATTATCAAGGAAAAATTAAAGGAAATTCTTGTAAAGTAAAAGTTTTAGGTGGCGATTTACAAATTTTGTTCGAGGAAAACAATCATACTTACGATAATATTTGGTTACAAGGACCGGCCGAACAGGTTTTTAAAGGGGAAATACATGTTGGATAAATATATTGTAGAGGATTTACAACTTGCCCAGTTTCAAAAATTACAAAAAGGAGTTTATATTTTATTATACAATGTGGTGGTAGTTCCGCCACATTTATTGGTTTTGGTAAATGGTAAAGTGTTTAGCATTAGCACCAAAGGAGTGGAAATTGATAAGGAAATGGAATTGTACTGGCAATTAATTCAACGCAATAATATGCCTTGTATTTTTGTAGAATTACAATTACCTACACTATTTACCCTAGATGAATTACAGGAAAAAATCCGATTAATCACTTCGGGTTTTCCCGCAGTACAGGCGCATGGCGTAAGTTGTTTAATGCCAATTAAAGAATTTTGCGCAGAGGTATATCAAACCCAAAAACAATCGGTTAATTTAGTGTTTGATTTGTTAGATGCTTTAAAAGCCAAAAACAGCATTCAAGCCTATTTCCATATCAACCTTCAAAGGGAATTACAAAACAACACCTTCACAATGCAAAAATACACCGTTACGGATGTACACGATGCCATAAACAAAAGCGCTAAATCTTTTGCCAAATAAAAAAGAGGCTAAACTTTTGGTTTAGCCTCTTTTTGGTTTTTATCCTTTAGCTTTTCTTAGGGCTTCTGTTAGTTTGGGTAAAACATCAAAAGCATCTCCTACAATTCCATAATCGGCAGCTTTAAAAAATGGTGCTTCTGGATCGGAGTTGATTGCTACAATATTTTTGGAAGAACTTACACCTGCCAAGTGTTGTATAGCGCCCGAAATTCCTATAGCAATATATAGGTTTGGTGAAATACTTATTCCGGTTTGTCCAACGTGTTCGTGATGCGGACGCCATCCTGCATCCGATACTGGTTTGGAACACGCTGTTCCTGCACCCAAAACTTTAGCCAATTCTTCTACCAAATGCCAGTTTTCTGGAGCTTTTAAACCTCTACCGGCAGATACTACCAATTCTGCATCGGTTAACGAAACTTTGCTGGTATCTTTATTATAACTTACATGACTTAATCCAGAACTTGCATTAGAAGTTTTTTCTTGCACGTTAGTATTTACAGGATTTTCGTGTAAACCAAAACTATTTGCCGAAATCACATAACAGTTTTTGCTATTTTGCAATTCTACTTTTACAAAGGCTTTATTGGAAAAAGCTTTTTTAAGTATTGTACCATTTTTTGGTAACTCGGTTACTTCCGTTACAATTCCCATTTGTGCATGAACAGCCAAACTTGCAGCAGCTGCTTTAGCAATCCATGAGCCCGAAAAAACAGCATCTGTAGCTCCTAAATTTTGTGCTTCTGATTGTAAAATTTGTGCAACAGTTAAACTATTGATTTGCGTTTCCTCCAAGTTGTAATGAAGCGCATCCGCAATTCCATATTTACCCAAAACACTTGCATCTCCGCCTTTTCCAATAACCACAGCAACTGCTTTGCTACCCTTTTCCTGAGCTAATTTTGCTGCAAAACTTGCCGCTTCTAAGCTTCCTTTTTTTATAATTCCATCGTTTATTTCGATATATACAACTACAGACATAACATTAAATTTAAATGTGATTAATTAAATTACTTTTGCTTCGTTTTGTAATAAACTTACTAATTCCTCTACATTTCCTGCATCAATCATTTTGCAAGCTTTTTTATCCGGAGGTAATTCGTATTTCGCAACTTTTTGGTTGTTTATGTTATTTTGAACTGCTAATACTTCTAAAGGTTTAGTGCGAGATAGCATAATTCCACGCATATTTGGAATAATTAAATCGCTTTCTTCCACCAATCCTTTTTGGCTACCTACTATCACTGGTAAAGCAGTTTTTAATTTTTCTTTACCACCATCCACAAAAGTTTCTAAATGTGCTTCGTTTCCACTAATTTCTAAACCTACGCAAGGTGAAATCGCTGGGATATTTAAAATTGCAGATAGTGCATGGGGCACAATTCCGCCATTGTAATCTATGGATTCTCGTCCTGTAAAAATTAAATCAAAAGAATTGTTTTTTACATAATTGGCAATTTCATGCGCAACCATTAAACCATCCACAGCTTCTCCGTCAATTCGCACAGCACTATCTGCACCAATGGCTAAAGCTTTGCGGATAATGGGTTCGTTACTAGCTGGACCAACGTGAATTACAGTAACCGTTCCGCCCAATTGTTCTTTAATTTTTAATGCTTTTGTTAAACCAAATTCATCGTATGGATTTATTATAAATTGTACACCTGAACTATTAAATTCTTTATTGTCGTTTACAAATGAAATTTTAGTAGTTGTATCTGGAACACTACTTATACAAACCAATATCTTCATATTTTAAGGGTTTTGAGTTAAAAAAATATGTTTTTGTTACGCTACACTAGTTTTAAAAGTTATTGAAAAACGAAAATAAATGGATATTATTTCCTTAAAATATCTAAAAAACACATTAAAAATGATGTTTATCTGTTATTAAGGTAAAGTTTTTGAAGTTATAGGGATGAAATATTTGGTATTTATTAATTTTTAAAGTTAGAATTTATGAAAAAGTATTTTGGAGTGTTTAAAATTGTGGGTTTTTCCTTTATTGGGGCTTTTTTAGCTTTTTGGACTTTCATGCATTATTTTTTTAACCCACATGAAAATAGTGTGGTGGAAATGACAAATAGTAACCCAATGGGGTATCAACTGACAAATTTTCAGATGCCTGCAAATCCACCTATAAATTTTGTGGAAGCTGCAGATAATTCGGTTAATTCCGTAGTGCATATTCAAACCATTACGAAAAAAACAGGAAGGGTAACTTATGATCCTTTTCAGGATTTTTTCTTTGGAAATCCTTATCAAAAATTACCTGATCAACAAATTACGGGCTCAGGTTCTGGAGTTATTATTAATCCCGAAG
>JBEEPA010000009.1:0-4416 GCA_041191385.1 Bacteroidota bacterium
TAATTACAATAATCAAAAAATTAAAAAATATAATTGTAATAGAACTTTTAATGTGCGAAAAACCAATTTCTAATAATCTATGATGAATATGATTTCTGTCGGGATAAAAAGGCGATTTACCAGCTAAAATTCGTTTAGCAAAAACCCTTAAGGTATCATACAAAGGAACAATTAAAATTCCGAAAGCCAAAATTGCTATTGAGTTAAAAGCATAATTAGGAGCTGTATTATTATTTTCGATAAAATTTATACACAAAAATCCATTAATCATTCCCAAGATTAATGAACCCGTATCACCCATAAAAATTTGAGCTGGAGTTTTATTATACCATAAAAACCCTATTAATGAACCCGATAATGAAAAAGAAATAATTGCTAAACTATCTAAATTATTCACCCAAAACCAAACTCCAAAAGTAGAACAAACCAAAAATCCAACACCCCCCGATAACCAATTGATACCATCAATTAGATTAAATCCATTCATAATTACCAATAAAGTAAAAACAGTTAAGGGCTTCCCTATCCATTCTGGAATTTCATAAATTTCGAACAAGCCATACAAACTGGTTAGTTGTAAATCCCCTAAAAAAACCAATATTGAAACTGCTAAAATTTGTCCGAGTAATTTTTTTAAGGGCGCCGTTATTAAAATATCGTCCTTTAAACCAATGAAAAAAATGATTAAAATAGCAACTAATAAAAATTGAACATTTTTAACTGGTAAATCTTCTGGTAAAAAAAGCAACATGGATATGAAAAAACCAGCAAAAATTGCCAAACCGCCCAAGGTGGGGATAGATTTATTGTGAGATTTTCTATCGTCTGGAACATCATATAAGTGCTTTAAATAAGATACACGAATGATACTAGGAATTGCTAAAATAGCAATTACCAATGCAGTACAAAAAGCAAATATTATATTGGTACTCAATTAATTTAATTTTAAAATAATAAGCCTACAGATAAAAATAATCTTTGTGTTCTAATATCTTGCATCAATTTATTTCCAGTTGCTTCTCCATCCTCATTAGCCCATGAAACATCATACGATTCTTTTTTTAAACTTCTGGTAAATGGCATACTCCAATTAATTGAAGTTACTAAAGAAACTGTACCTGCTAAATTATACTCTGTACCAAAACCTAAATTTAAACCACCTCTGTAAAAAAACGTTTCTTTTTGAGCGGATAACTTTTCTTCATCACCGCCCAATCTTCTTAATTGTTTAGTATCACCATCCAAAACATCATTTCTTAAAGATTTAGCATCATATAAAATATCATTATCTAATCCAAACTCTAAAAAGTAAGTTAAATAACCAATTTCTGGAGTTTTTGCTTTAATTTTAATTGGAACATTTACTGATTGTAAAAATATTGTTCTTTCCTGTATCAAACTTTGATTAGCCACAGTAGTTCCGTTTGAAGAACTTGTAAACTCGTAACTGTAAACCAAATTATCAGCATATCTCAATCTAGTTCCTGTAGTTTTTTGATGTAATCCAAAAGTTACACCTATTACATCATTTCTGTAAAACTCTAACTGAAAACCATAACCATATAAATAACCCATGCCATCATTCTCAACACCTAATCTTTTGGACTGATTCCATGCTAAGCCACTTGTTCCTAATATTCCTACTCTAAATCTTCTACCATCCACTTGAGCACTTAACTGATTCAAAATCAATGCTACAAATACCGTAAATACAACTACTTTTTTATTCATTTCACAAAATTTATTTACAATTATTAAAAATACTAAACTTTAAATGTTGATTAAGGTTGCTTTTAATCCACATTAATTAATAAATTTACACTTTATTTAAATCACAAAACTAACTAATTTATGACAAAGGATAAATTAATATTCATAAAAATTATCATTTTACTTTTTACATCTAGTATTATCATCTCTTGTTCTAGCAATAAATTTGATGTAAAGCTGACCGAAAATCTCGAAGATGTTAAACTACTTCATTACGACGAGGTTTTGTTCGAAAATAACCCTTACAACATCCACACCAAATTAGATAGTTTAGCTAAAATATATCCTGTTTTTATAAATGGTGATTATAAAAATGATGCTGCTGTAAATGGATTAATAGAATATATTCAAAATCCGCTTAACCAAAAACTATATCAAGAATGTAAAAATCAAGAAAGTAAATTTAAAAATGCCGAAGAAGAAATTACGCTGTCATTTAAGTATTTTCAGCACTATTTTTCTGATAAAAAATTACCTCTTATTTATTTTTACATCTCTGGTTTAAATTACGAAGAACCTATAATTATTGCCGATTCTTTAACTATTTTAGTTGGAAAAGATTTGTTTTTGGGCGCAAAATATCCCATTTATGGACAATATCAAATACCTCTTTTTGTTTCTCAAAAATTCGATACAAAATTTTTAGCCTTTCAAATCATGCGTAGATATTTGTATCAAACTTTTTCCAAAAACTTAAAAGGCAAAAATTTAATCGAAAATATAATCGCTTTAGGTAAAGTAGAATACATTTTACACGCATTGTTCCCAAACAACACAACCGAAGAAATTTTAAATTTTACACCAGAACAAATGAATTGGTGTGAACAAAAAGAAAAAGCATTTTGGCAACATTTAGCCGACGAACAAATGTTGTTTAATGAAGATTATCATACCTACAAAAAATATATAGAAGATCGCCCTTTTATTTCCTCATTAGAAAAAGATTCGCCTGGAAGAGCAGGGATTTGGATAGGTTATAGAATTATCGAACAATACATGGACAATAAAAATATAACTATAACTCAATTAATGGAAACTAATGATATGATGGGAATTTTTAATGAAGCTAAATATAAACCTTAAATAACTCTCTGAAATCAAAATCCAGAATTAAATTTAAATGCTTAAAACAATTAAACTTTTATTATTAACACTACTAATTTGCAAAAATGTTTTTGCTCAAAGCTACCATTTTGTTCCCTTAACCGTGGACGATGGATTATCGCAAAATGAAATTGTTAGTATTATTCAAGATAAACGAGGCTTAATTTGGATGGCAACTAAAGGTGGGGGTGTAACCATTTTTGATGGAATTAATTACAGGTATTTAAAAGAAGAAAATGGTTTAAGTAACAATATTGTATACTGTTTATTTGAAGATTTAAGAGGCAATATTTGGATTGGCACATACGACGGGTTAAATTTATACGACGGGGTTAAAATAAGGACTTTTAATGAAAAAAACGGACTAAATTCTACCGTAATCAAAACCATTGCTGAAGATGCAACAGGAAAAATTTGGGTTGGAACAGAAAACGGTGGAATTAGTGTATTAAATCCCGAAAACAAAAAATTTGAGTTTAAAGAATACAATATAGTAGTTGATAAATATATTGGTAATAGCTTTAGGAAAATCATCGAAAGCTCGGACGGTAAAATGTGGGTTGCAGGTAATAAAGGCGTTACTGTTATTGATGGAAATAAAACGTATCATTATGTTCAAAATGATGGTTTAGCTGGTAATTATGTTTTTGATTTACACGAAGATATTAATGGCGATATTGTAATTGCTACTAATAATGGCTTAAGTATTTTTGATGGAAAAACTTTCACCAATTATAATATAGATAATGGATTCCCTAGCAATGATATTTTGTGTATTGAAGAGGATCAAAAAGGAAATTTATGGTTAGGTACTGCTGGAGATGGCTTAATAAAATTTAATCCATTGTTACAAGAATACGAAATTTTTAACAGTTCCAATGGTTTATCCGAAGACATTGTATTGTGTGTTTTAGAAGATGTAAGCAACAACATTTGGGTAGGAACAAAAGGTGGTGGAGTAAATAGGTTTTCGGGAGTAGCATTTACCTATTTTACATCTAATGATGGTTTAATTAGCGAAAAAGTAAATGCAATTGCTGTTGATAAAAAAAATCAAACATGGCTAGCAACTAGAGATGGTTTAACCAAATTTGATGGAGTTAAGCATATTTCATTTACACAAAAAAATGGTTTACCAGTTAATTTTTGCGCTACAGTTTTCGAAGATAAAAAAGGAAATATTTGGGTTGGTACTTTATTAGGATTAGTAAAAATTGTAAACGATAAAATTACCAACGTTTACAGTTACAAAGAAGGTGTAATGAATCCTGTTGTAAGTATTGTTGAAGATAAAAAAGGAAATATTTGGTTAGGTACAGATGGTGGTGGTATCATTTTATATGATGGTTTAAATTTTAAAACTTACTCCATGATTAACGGATTAAACAGCAATAAGGTAACATCTGTTTTAGAAGATGATAAAGGCGCTATTTGGGTAGGAACTTTTGGTGGTGGCGTGGCAAAATTTAATGGAACTGAGTTTATCAATTTCGAAAAAGAAGACGGCTTAGCTTCAAATATTGTATACAGCTTAGCTAAAGG
>JBEEPA010000010.1:0-6573 GCA_041191385.1 Bacteroidota bacterium
AGAAGAAGGAAAAGGAAAGCCTTACGATTGTGTTGTAGGCTTAAGTGGAGGAATTGATAGTAGTTACGTAGCTTATATTTGTAAACAAAATGGATTAAGAGTTTTAGCAGTTCATTTAGATAATGGATGGAACTCGGAAGAAGCTGTGCAAAATATCAAAAATATTGCAAGAAAATTAGAGATTGATTACGAAAGTTATGTGTTGGATTGGGAAGAGTTTAAAGATATACAACTGGCATTTTTAAAGGCTAGCGTACCCGAAGCAGAAACACCTACAGATATTGCAATACCTGCAGCAATGCACAAAATTGCTGCAAAATATGGTGTTAAAAATATTATAAGTGGAGGTAATTTTGCTACAGAAGGAATATTGCCTAAGCATTGGCATTATAATGCAAAGGATACTAAATATTTTAGTTTTATTCATAAAAGGTTTGGTTTAAAAAAACGCAAAACTTTTCCGTTTTTTGGTTTCGAACAAGAAATGTACTACAAGTTAGTTAAAGGAATTAAAATAATTTATCTGCTAAATTATGTGCCTTATGCTAAAAATGAAGCAATGGAGTTGCTTAAGAAAGAGTTGGATTGGAAGTATTATGGAGGAAAACATTACGAATCTAAATATACAGGTTTTATTCAATCCTATTATCTCTATCATAAATTTCAAATTGATTACCGCAGAGCTACTTTTGCATCTTTAATTTGCACAGGCGAAGTTACACGCGATGAGGCTTTAGAGGAGTTAAAGAAGTTACCTTATACTGATGAAAAAGTAAAAGATGAAAAGGCTTATATTGCGAAAAAGTTGGGCGTTAGTTTAGATGAGTTTGAGCAAATATTGAATTTGCCTCCAAAATGGTATAGTGATTATCCAAACGACGAAAAAAAATTACAATACATTTATGATACCTACCGTAAAATTTTTAAAAAGGAAAAATTAGGCAGTTTTTAATTTTGTTTTTAAAACTATTTTAGTGGTTTTCATTAAATTGCCTCAATTTTCGTTGTTTTAAATCATAAAAAATTAAAAATCGCATTGTAAAACATATTTTATAAAATTTAGATATGTTTATCTATATATAGTTTTTTACTTTTGTTAAGTTGTTCGCATAAATATTTTTAATAATGATAATTAGTAAAGTAAATTCAATTAAGTTAGTAATTGTTTTTTTTATAGGAGTTGTATTTTTTTCTTCATGCAGTAGTTATGTTGGTAAAGAAGGTAGTGTAAAAGTACATTTACAATTAAAAAATGCTTCAGGTTTAACCGCTATTATCCAGGTTTTAAAATCTAAAGAAGTAATTAATGTAGATACTATACAATTAGATGATAATGGTGAAATTAAATTTTATTTAGATCCAGAGGAAGTATCTTTTTATTCTATTTTGTTCGAAAACGAAAAAAAAGAAGTTAGATTATTAGCAGAAGCAGGAGATGAAATTGAGGTAAATGGCGATTTAAACGATTTGCTTAAAACTTTAAAATTTAGCGGTAATCCAAAAATGGAACAATTGAACGAATTTCATAAAATTGTTTTAGAATATTCGTTGGTTTTAGACTCGTTAAGAGAAGCTTACAGTGTACTAATGGAAAAAAATATGCATTATGCGCACGATGAGCAGTTTAACGAAAAATACCGAAAAGCAACAATGACTATGAACAAAAATGTTGTTGATTACGTGAAAAAATACCAAAATCAATTTATTGTTTTATTAGCGTTAAGGTCGTTAAATCCTAAAGAGTATTTGGATTTATATAAAGAAACTGCAAAGGTAATCGGACAAACAATGCCAAAATCAACTTATGTTCAATATTTTGTAAATGAAGTAAGTAAGTTAAGTAACATGAGTGTTGGTGGAGAAATCCCAGGGTTCTCTTTACCAAATCCTACAGGTGAAATGGTTAACTTAAATGCTTATAAAGGGAAATATGTTTTGATAGATATTTGGGCAACATGGTGTAAACCTTGCAAAGTTGAAATGCCATATTTAGCTAAAGCAAAAGAACAATTTAAAGACAAAAACTTTGAAGTAATTAGTATTTGTGTGGACAGAGAACAAATGAAAGCGGCTTGGTTACAAACTATAAAGGATTTAAAAACTGAGTGGGTGCATCTGTTTGATTTAAATGGCGAAGGCATTGTTGATTTGTATGATGTACATATGTTTCCAACATTAATTTTAATAGATCCAGAAGGTAAAATTGTGGAATCTAGTAGTTCGCCAAATTCTAATTTCCGAAGAGAAGAAATGTTGAAAAGATTAAATGAAATATTTCTTTAGTATCTAATTTAAATTGCAAACTATTATCAATAAATTGTAAATGCAACGTATTTTAATCCAATCATTTTTATTGTTAATTGGCGCATTATTATTGTCTTTGGGTTGGGCACCATACAATTTTATATTGGGTTCATTTGTTGGTTTAGTTCCCTTGTTGTATGTAGTTTATCAGCTAAATCAAAATCAAAAAAAATCCATAATTGTATTTCTTTACGCATATTTTTATTTTGTAGCGTTTAATTTTTTTACCATTTGGTGGGTGAAGAATGCTAGTTGGCTAGGAGTTATTGCAACTTTAGTGGTAAATAGTTTTTTTTATGCTTTAATTGTTGTTTTGTATAGTAAAGTTTCCAAATATTTACCTTCTAAAATTGCTTATTTATCTTTTGTAACTTTTTGGTTAGCTTGGGAATATATCGAGTTGTTGGATTGGGATTTATCTTGGCCTTGGATGACATTGGGTTTTTCGTTAGCCAATCACATTTGGGCGATACAATGGTACGAAATTACAGGTGTGTTAGGTGGTAGTTTATGGATAGTTTTAATTAATTTATTGGTATGGAGTAACCTAAAAATTAAAATAGTAAATCGAGAATTTTTACGCAAACGAATTTATTTATTGGTAACAGTTTTAGTTGTCCCAATATTGTTTTCGGGTGTTTTATGGATGAATTATGCCGATGATGGAAAAAAAATAAATGCAATTGTAGTGCAGCCCAATTTTGACCCATATACCGAAAAATTTATTACTGCAAATGGTTACGAGCAAAGTTTGTCTCCATCGCAACAAGCAATGGTGATGATGAACTTAGTTGATGAAATACCCGCAAAAAATGTGGATGTGATTTTGTTTCCCGAAACGGCGGTTCCAACAACAGTAAAAAAAGAGGAAATGCAATTTAATTCCGTATTGCAAACATTGGTTCAGTGGGCAAATTCAAAAGAAATTCCATTGATTACTGGTGTGCATTTTGCCGAAGATGTAGAGGTGTTTGATAAAAATAATATCCCTGCAGATGTTAAAAAATACCGTTATGAAGATGCATATTATAAGCGTTACAATTCGGCTTTATGGATTCAAAATGGCGAAATAACCGATATTTATCATAAATCTAGATTGGTGATTGGTGTAGAGCGAATTCCAAGTTATTTTGTTTTTTTACAACGTTATTTAATCGATTTTAAAGATGACCAACTAGAATCCGAATATAATCCCAATAACGGAATTCAGGAAAATCGTTCCGTTTTTGTAAAAGCGGATAGTGCCTATAAAACCACTTTAAAATTGGCTCCAATTATATGTTACGAATCCATTTTTGGAGAATTTGTAACAGGTTATGTTAAAAATGGTGCAAATCTTTTGGGGATTATAACAAATGATGCTTGGTGGGGTGATACACCAGGGTATAAACAACATTTTTCGTATGCTAAATTACGTGCAATAGAAACGCGTAGAAATGTAGTTAGAAGTGCCAATACAGGTTGGAGTGGGGCAATAGATAGTAGAGGAAAGGTGTTGTTTCAATCGGAATACTGGAAACCTGGCGCTTTTAAAGTTGAAGTAACAACCAACGAAAAAATTACGACCTACGTAAAATATGGCGATTTTTTAGGCAGAATCTCTATTCCTTTATCTATACTTTTTATCATAAATGCGTTTATTAAACGCAAGAAAAATAAAAGTTTACTAAGTAAAATTTAGTTTTTTTACTATTCTCCAAAAATCTCATTCAACTTTATCCTATTTAGGGTATCTAACCTTTTGTGAACGAAAAAAACAACATATTATCCGAAATTAATTCGCATCCCGAAATGGTTTTAAATCAACTAATTCGAGAAAATTCGACTAATTTTTATAAGGTAATTTTGCGAATGGTGGTAAATGCAACGGACGCCGAAGATGTTTTGCAAAACGCTTTTATTAAAATTTGGCAAAATTTACATCAGTATAAAGCAGATTCTAGTTTGTTTTCATGGAGTTATCGAATTGTTATCAATGAATGTTTGCAGTTTTTGCGCCGAAAAAAAGTGAAACATTTGTTTTTGCTAGAAAATTATACCGATAAATTGGTAGGCTTTACTTATCAAAATCCAATCAGCGAAAATAAAATCGAACAAATTTTACAACAAGCTATTTTGCAATTACCCGAAAAACAACGTATTGTTTTTAATATGCGCTATTTTAATGAGCTAACTAACGAACAAATTGCCGAAATTATGCAAGTGCATATTGGTACTGTTAAAACACAATATCATCATGCTGTAAAAAAAATCGAGAATTATTTAAAAAAGCATTCAACTTTTTTATAAACCATTCATCTAATAAAATATGGAAGAGTTAAATAAAATTGATAAAAAAGTATTGTTTCAGGCACCACAAAATATTGCTGAAATTATCGAAAATAAAGTTCATTCTAAAATTTTTAAACCGCAAAATAACTATGGTTTAATTTTTAAGTTAGCAACAGTAAGTTTTGCAGTTTTAATTTTAGTTTATCTTTTTATTCCCAAAACAAATTCTGATTTAGAATGGCAGGATGTTTGGACTAGCGAAGATGAAATTACAGAGTATTTGGAGGAGATGGACGAACAAGAATTTAATCAATTGTATTCCACTATGCAACAATAATTATTAATCTTTAAATTTTTAAATCATGAAAAATTCACAAAACAAATTGGTTTGGAGTCTTTTACTAGTATTACTATTAAATTTAGGCGCTACAGCACAGCAAAAACGAGATAAATATCGCGATGAAGGAAAAATGAAAGAGAGGAAGGAAAAAATGCAAGAAATGAAAACAAACTATGTTTTAAAAAATGTAGAGCTTACTTCTGTAGAAAGCGCTAAATTGAATGAAATTAATGATAAATATGAAAAGTTACTTTTCGAATCGGAGAAAGAGCATCGCGAACAAGCAAAAATTATTCATAAAAAAAATGCCAGCGAAATTACCGAATCAGAAGCTCGAGATTTTTTAAATAAACAAATGGAGCATAAAGAAAAAATACACCAACTTAAAAAACAAAAACAAGAGGAGATGTTGCAAAATTTTTCTGCTGTTAAAGTTTTAGAAATCCAAAAGGCCGAAAAAAACTTTAAACATGATGCAATGAAACATCATGTTAAAAAGAAGTAGAATTATAACTTTAGTTTAAATAAAAAAGAGCTAATTTTAGCTCTTTTTTATTTTTAAATATTTGTATGTTAGATACTTGTTTCTGTTTTTTTTATTTTATCAGTTTATTAACTAATAATTATCATGTTTGCGTTTGAAATATATCATAACTATTCAAAAACTAATTGATGAATTTTGTAATAAATAATTAAGCATGATACTGGAGGACATCAACGAATTTTTAAATTTTTTAAATCCGAATAAAAAAGATTACAATCGTTGTAACGATGCAATGAAAAGCATTCAGTTATCTATGGATCAAATAAAAGATGTTTTGTATTGGCATCCAGAATATTATACAAGAAATTTATTGTCGAGAACTGAGATTTATGAAGTGTATATTTGTTGTTGGTTACCCGGGCAGGCGAGTCCTATACACGATGTAAACGGACAAAATAGTTGGTGTAAAATTATACAAGGTTCATTGGAATTAAATGTTTATCAAGATAATAAAAAAATTGCTCACCGCATTTTGCAAGAAAATGATTTAATGGAGCCTTTGGATAAAAATATAATGTATTCCTTGTCCAATACTCAAAATGTAAAAACTGTTAGTTTACATTTGGTTTCTTTACCAGTAAATACTTTTGGGGTTAATAACCAAAAAAACAACGATGTAGAGTGGGTGCAAAAATATTATCATACTATTAACGGAACAATCATACAACATTAAAAATTAAATTTATGGAAATTACTTATGCAGTATTAATAGCTTTAAATATTTTAGCTTTGGTTGCAATTGCAACTTTATCAGAGTCGATTAAAACAATAGCAGTTTTTAAAAAATCTAAAGAACAAAAATAAAAAACAAAAACTTTTTGCGATTTTTGTATAAATTTGAAAAAGTTTATATATCTTTGCGACCTGTTTTTTAGAAAAGAATTATAAAAGATGCAATTGACTACTGATACAAAAAAAGAGATTTTCGGCAAATATGGAAAATCAGAAGCAGATACAGGTTCTGCTGACGCACAAGTTGCTTTATTTACTTTAAGAATCAAACATTTAACTGAACACTTAAAAGTAAATAAAAAAGATTTCGTTACTAAAAGATCATTACAAAAAATGGTAGGTAAAAGAAAATCTTTGTTAGATTATATTAAAAAGAAAGATG
>JBEEPA010000011.1:0-5308 GCA_041191385.1 Bacteroidota bacterium
CTGATTTTATTTTTTGGTGTAGTTTAATGATAAACAGATATTTAGCTATTTTTTTTGGAATATTTTTTATTTCCTGTTCCACTAGTGGATTAGAAAGCTATACACAATTAGATGATGAAAATAGTTTAGACACAAAATCCGAAAAATTAAATACAAAAAAAAGTAAATCAAAAAAAAGGGTTTCGGAGGAATATTTGATAAAATTATCTCAATTTGATACTTTAATTGAATTTGATACAGATTTAATTTTTGATATAAAATTAACCGAACCTGAAGATTTTGAGGAATATTACTTACCAAAAAACATTATTGATTCTTTTTTCACCACTTTTGGTAATCCATACGAAGAAGCTTTGGCAATTGAGGAATTAAAAATTTCGGATTATCCAAATCAGGTTTATAAAGATTCCTTAGGATTACATTTATTATTAAATAATGGAAAATGGAAAACATTAATTGCTAATCCTGATATTGAAGAATTCGATCATACTTTAGAGTACGTATTTAATCAAATTCCATATTATTCTGTTAGGGTACAATGGGACGAAGGCAATGGTTATAAATTGATAAATCAAAATTCTGGAAAAATTTTTAATTTATACGGAAGGCCTTATCCATCGCCAAATAAAAAATATATCGCTACTGTTAGTTCGGATATTAATGCAGGATTTAGTTTTAATGGGATTCAATTATTTAGAATTAATGAGGATCATTTAGAACTTATAGCTTCTTACGAACCAAAAAAATGGGGTCCGGTATCGTTAACATGGAAAAATGATGAAGAAATTATTTTAAAAAATGAAACAGTAGATTGGGACAATTTAGCTACCGACTATTTAAATTTTTACTCCTTATTAAAAATCACGTTTAAGCCTTAATTAGTATAAAAAGCTACTACATGATAAAAAAAATCACTTTTGTTGTTCTAATTTTTATATTCCGTTTTGCACAATCTGGAATTAACTATAATTTATTAAGATTTAATCATTATGGAAATGAGGATGGTTTGCCACAAAACGTAGTTACAGCAATTCATCAAGATAATAAAGGTTATTTATGGATTGGAACAAATGATGGATTAGCTAAATTTAATGGATACGAGTTTGAAAAAATGTACTACGATCCTTATATGAACAATTCATTAATTGGAAACAACATTTTACACATTTGCAATTATAGTCCTAATGTTTTAATGATTACAACTACTATTGGGGTTAGTTTTTATGATATTGAAAAAAATGAATTTAAAAACGTTTATGTTGCTATAAAAGGTTTAGGAACAATTGAAAATGCAGTTTTAAACAAAAAAAAGGAAATAGTTATTTCTACCACAAGAGGTACGTACAATATTTATTTAAAAGATACTTTACAAGATACTTTAAGGTATCAATGGAGTAGTATCAAAAATGAATCAGCTATTCAGTTAAATACTAAAAACGGTAAAATAACATATAATTTTCAAAATAAATTATATCATTTCAGCAATAAAGAGTTTATTCCGGTAAAAGGTAATCACAACAAAGTTAGTTACAGTAAGGAATTAAAAAATGGATTTTTTGTTACTTATCATGAAGGTAAATTCATTTTTTACGGACCAAAATCTAACGACCCTAACTTTTTTTATTTTATTTCGCCAGATATTGTAGTTAATTATATTGAAACAATTAACGGATTATTTTGGGTTGCAACCAATAAAGGTGTTTTGATATTAGGTACTAATGAAAAAAACACTCAAATTAAAGATGTTAATTGGATTAAACAAAGTAAGTATAATCCAAATGGTATAACATCCAACGAGGTTTTGTTTTTGTTTGAAGATAGTTTTGGAATTATTTGGATTGCAGGAAAAAAAGGATTGGATAAAGTTGACCCTACTAAACAACAATTTTTATGGTTTAAGCGCTCCGAAATTTTACAAGATCCAAACTTAAATAACAATTGTTTATCTTTTTTCGAAAACAATCAATACTTAATTACTGGTTATACAGATGGTTTATTGGTGTATAATAAATTAAAAAATACCTTTTCATCTGTAATAACCAATTTGCCTATTATTTCCATGGTTCAACACCAAAAAAACCATTTGTTATTATTTGGTAAAAATAGCGTTAGTTCTTTAAAATTAGACAGTTTATTACAAATAAATTACACGCCTAATCAATATAAATTTTTAAATGATAGTTTAAAAAATATTGAAATTTATAAAGTGTTGGTTCAAGATAATAAAATTTGGATAGGTACAAGTCAAAAGTTATTTGTTTACCATTCCGATAATCAAATATATTCTTTTAAAATGCATAGGGTTCGAGCTATAGATTTTGCTGCAGATGGATCTACTTGGTGTACATCTGGCCCTAGTAAAATTCACCAATTAAAATTTAAAAATAGTAAATACGAAATTAAAACTATCGAAATTAAAGAGCTTAACCAAGTACCTGCATTATCCTTAAATGTTCAAAATAAAAATTTATGGATTGGTTTGTGGGGCGGTGGTTTGGTTAATTATGATATCAAAAATAATTCGATTAAACATTATAGTAAAAAAGATGGATTATCTAACAATACTATTTTTAGTATTTTACCTTTTAATAATGATGAGTTGTGGATGAGTACAAATAGTGGAATATCTCGATTTAAAATTAAAGAACAAAATTTTACCAATTTTACAATAAAAGATGGTTTACAAGGGATGGAGTTTAATTTAGGTTCGTATTATTTAGGCTTAAATGGAAAACTTTATTTTGGGGGCACAGATGGGTACAATGTAGTGGATCCAAGTAAACGTTTTACAAACGATAAACCACCAATTATTTATTTACAAGGGATTTATTCCGAAAATGAAAACTTATTGTTAAGCAATAAAATTAAATTGGATAAAAATAATCAATCCTATATTAAATTACCTTACAATAAAAGTTCTATAACTTTTAAAATTGACGCTTTACATTATGGCGAACCTCAGGAAAATTTAGTGGCTTATAATTTTATTGGATTAAACGACGAATGGGTTACAGTGCAAAATAAACGCGAATTTTATTTTGCTAATATGAATCCAGGGGAATATATTTTTAAAATAAGAGCAGCAAATTCCGATGGAGTTTGGTCGCCGTATATCAAAAGTTTCATTATTATTATTCAGCCTCCATTTTGGCAAACCTGGTGGTTTATAGGTATTTTAATTGCTATTGTAATTGCTTTATTGGGTAGCTTTTATTTTAGCCGAATTGCATTGGTTAAAAAGCAAAAGTTAAAGTTGGAACGTATGGTTAGGCAACGAACTCAAGAAGTTGTGCAACAAAAAGCCGAGCTCGAAAAACAAAAAGCTTTAATTGAGGAGGAAAAATTAAAAGAGGAAAAACTGTTATTAAATATTTTGCCTCGCGAAACAGCTATAGAGTTATTAAATACAGGTAAAGCTGCACCAAAATCTTATAGAAAAGCTACGGTA
This sequence comes from Bacteroidota bacterium, assembly GCA_041191385.1. Taxonomy (GTDB): domain Bacteria; phylum Bacteroidota; class Bacteroidia; order Flavobacteriales_C; genus JBEEPA01. The sequence continues at coordinate 3,449 of JBEEPA010000011.1, forward strand.
ATGTTTGCCGATTTTAAAAACTTTACTCGTATAGCCGAAAATTTACGTCCTAGCGAATTAATTGCCGAATTAGATGATTCGTTTGCTCATTTTGATGATATTGTAGGGGTATATAATATCGAAAAAATTAAAACATCTGGAGATGCATACATGTGTGTAGGTGGTATTCCTATTCGTAATACTACCAATCCAGTGGATTGTGTTTTAGCTGCATTGGCTTTTCAGCGCTATATGGAAACCAAACGAAAATCTCGTGAAGGAACTGGAAAACCACAATGGAATTTACGTGTTGGTATTCATACGGGCGAATTAATTGCAGGTGTGGTTGGTAAAAAGAAGTTTTTATATGATGTTTGGGGCGATACGGTTAATATTGCAGCACGAATGGAAACCACTTCCGATCCTGGAAAAGTAAATATCTCGGGAGCTACTTATCATGAAATAAAACCTTATTTTGACTGTGAATATCGAGGTAAATTGCCTGTTAAAAATAAGGGAGCTATTGATATGTATTATGTACATAGAATAAAGCCAATATTTAGTGTTGATGGAAAGGGTATTGAACCTAACGAACGTTTTTATGAGGTATTGAAATTTAATTCGCATAGTGAAATTAGTTTTAACAGAGCTTCTAAATTTATCATGCAAAAATTAAAAGCAGAATTGCCTGATAATTTGTATTATCATGGAATGCATCATACTAAAGATGTAATTGAGGCTGTGGAAAGAATTGGAAAAGCAGAAGGTATACAGCCAGAAGAGTTGATGTTGGTTAAATTAGGGGCTTTATTACACGATGCTGGTTTTATGTATCAATATCAAAATAATGAGGAGTTAGGAGCAAAAATGGCTACCGAAATTTTACCAAAATATGGATTTAATCCTGAGCAGGTGAAAATTGTTGAAAATATGATTATGGCTACTAAAATTCCTCAAAATCCACAAACTCATTTGGAACAAATTTTATGCGATGCGGATTTGGATTATTTAGGAAGATCTAAAGAAGAATTTGAAAAAATTAGCTCTACCTTAAGTAAAGAATTGTTGGAATTTGGCTTTTTAAAATCACCAGACGATTGGGACCCTATCCAAGTGAAATTTTTAAGCAGTCATAAATATTTTACACAAACTTCTATTCAAAGTAGAAGAGAGTTTAAGCTGCAAAGATTAGCTGAAATTACAGCGAGATTGGCAAAAAAAGAAAGCGAAAATAAAAAAGAAGAGTAAAGTATTTTGAAGTATTTTTTTAATCATATAATTGTTATTGGGTTTATTTTTACAATCGTAGGTAAAATAAATGCTCAACATTTATATTATCCAAAACAAAACCAAACATTTGTTCAGTACAAATGGAATAATTTAACTGTACAGGATAGCTCTACTCTTTTAAATTTTAATTTAAAATTTAAAAATTTAGATGTTGGTAAAAATGGTAAAATTCGTGTTGTTCACATAGGGGATTCTCATGTTCAGGCAGGATTTTTCACAAATGGATTACGGAAGGAATTTCATGAAATTTTAGGCTGTGGCGTTAAGGAAAGGGGATTTGTTTTTCCTTTCGCTATTACTCAAAATACTGGCCCATTAAATGTTGTTCAAAAATTTGAAGGCGAATGGAAAAAAGTAAAAACTCCTAATGCTAACCTGGGTATTAATGCAATAGCTGTTCAATCACAAGATACAGCAAAACTAAAATTGTACTTTAAAAATCAAAATGGTTATGAGCTTGATTTTGACTCTGTTTGTGTTTTCGGTCATTGGGATACAGCTTTTTTTAATTGTTGGATAAAGGGAAATCTTGATAAAAATTGGCATTTATCCTTGCCTTATCATTGGATTAAATTAGATATACTTAGTGAT
>JBEEPA010000012.1:0-3467 GCA_041191385.1 Bacteroidota bacterium
TTCATTTTAATAAATATTTACTTCGCGTTCTAATCTTATATTATACTTAGCCATTACCTCATTAATAATTTTTTCGGATAAATCTAAAATATCCTTTCCGTTTGCCCCACCATAATTTACCAAAACTAAAGCTTGATTTTTGTGTACACCATAATTACCAAAAGTTTTTCCTTTCCAACCTAAACTATCAATTAACCAACCTGCTGCAACCTTTGCTTCCTCTTCATTAATTGGATAATAAACCATATTAGGATAAAGAGTTAACAAATGATTTAAATGCTCTACACCAATCACTGGATTTTTAAAAAAACTTCCAGCATTTCCAATCTCATTCGGATTAGGGAGTTTGGATTGACGAATTTTTATAACTGCATCACTAATATTTTTAATTGTAGGATTTTCAACTCCCATTTTATTAAGCTCGTCCTCTATTGCTCCATAAGATGTATTTAAAACATGGTTATTTTTGGTTAACTTAAAAGTAACTCTTGTAATTAAATACTTATCTTTTAATTCGTTTTTAAATACACTTTCTCTATAACCAAATTTACAATCTTCATTTTTAAAGTAATGAATTTCACCAGTTTCAAAATGTAAAGCTTGCAATTCGTAAAAAACATCTTTTATTTCTACGCCATAAGCACCAATATTTTGCATCGGGCTTGCACCTACACTACCAGGAATTAAAGATAAATTTTCCACCCCACCCCAATTTTTTGCTATACAATATAAAACAAAATCGTGCCAACCAACTCCTGCTCCAACTTCTACAAATACTTCCTTTTCATTTTCGAATAAAATATACAAGCCCTCAATTTTATTTAGCAAAACCAAACCATTAAAATCATTTGTAAACAACACATTACTACCTCCTCCTAAAATCACAAAAGATTTATTTTTAAATTTCGAACTTAAAATAATTTTCCTAGCAATATCCTCATTGGTAATTTCGCACAACTCTGTGCATTTTACATTCATTCCAAAAGTATTATATGGAAGTAATGAAACATTGTTTTGATATTCGAAAAGCATATTAAAAATAATTTTTACCAAAGTAGGAAAATTGATTCATATCTAATCTCAATTTTTAAAATAGTTGTTAAATGGCATTTGTCAATTATCTTTTTATTTGGATTTTATTATATGATTTCACAATATAAATTTTAGACTATAAAAAATTGATAGAATTTTGGTAAATTTATCTTCCTTAAAAAATTATAATGAAATTCAAATGCTACTTTTTATTAATTTTTATTGTTAATTGCATTTGTTCGCCTTTTAAATCCGATGCACAAATTAACCCCAAATTTAAAGCCGATGTAACTTATAAAGTAAAATATGGATTTATTATTCCACACTCACCTGTGGTTAGAGAATTTCAAAATGGAATATTCGATATACACGAATTTCATATCGAAAATAAATTATGGGGAAGTAAACACCCTAATAAAAATTTGCCAAAACCTATATTCGGATTTTATTTTTCATATTCCAATTATAACAACCCCAGTTTACTTGGCAATATTTTTGCTATAGTACATTATGCTAAATTTACCGTTTTTAAATATAATTTTTTTTCCATTCAAACCAAATTAGGAACTGGTATTGCCTATATTAAGAATGGATTTGATACAGAAACAAATTTTAGAAACTTGGTTATTGGTGGAAATTGGAATAACCAAACTGATTTTGTGATGGATTTCGCTTTTAATTTATCCAAAAAATCAAGTTTTATTTTAGGATATGGTGCTCAGCACAATAGCAATGGTGCTCTACGCCGACCAAATTTAGGTTTAAACATCCCCTATGTTTCTCTTGCTTTTCATTATAAGTTTTTAGAAAATTTACCAAAAAGAGAATTTGACCCAAGTGCTTTGGACACTGTTAAATATCAATTTTATACTCAATTTACATACGGGCAAAAAAAAATATTTTGGGGCGACCCTACAACTTTTTACAAATTTAATTTTGCACCAGGAATTCAATTTAATTTAAAGAAAAACAGATTTTTAAATGTACAATTAGATTTTTTTTACGACACCTCTATACCCTTCTTAAAAGATTACAAATTTAATATTAAACCAACTGATAAATGGTTAATTTGTCCTTTTGTATCCTACGAAAAAGTTTATGGAAATTTAGGGATAGTGTTTGGTTTAGGGCATTATGTTCATGCAATTTACGATACATTTGGCAGGGATTTAACTTTTGCAAATAGAGGTGGAAATTTTACAAATAGAGGTGGTTTAAAATACTATTTCAAAAATTGGTATTTAAATGCTTACATTTATGCTCACAGTGCCGAAGCTGATAATTTTGAATTTGGATTTGGAAGAAGATGGTAACAATAAAATTAGATCCATTTAATTTTTCTAAAATATATAGATTAATAACTTTTTCAATATATCCAATATTATTTTTTTTCACACAAAATAGTTGTGCTCAAATAAATCCTTTTTACAAAGCAAATATAACCTACAAACATAAAATTGGATTTATAATTCCTCATTCTGATAAAACTAGAGAATTTCAAAACGGATTATTTAGTATTTACGAATTGCACTTTGAAAATAAACTCTGGGGTGATAAACATCCTAATAAAAATCTGCCTAAACCAATAGCAGGATTTTATATTTCTTACTCAAATTACAACAACCCTTCATTATTAGGGAATATTTATACTGCTGTTCATTATCTAAAATTCAATTATTTAAAATACAAATCGTTTTTTATTCAAGGAAAATTAGCAACTGGTGTATCCTTCATAGAAAAGAGTTTTGATAAAGAAAATAATTTTAGAAATTTATTAATTGGAGGAAACTGGAACAATCAAACAGATTTCCAAATGGATTTTGGTTATAACATTTCAAAAAAAGCTACTTTTTTAATAGGTTGTGGAGCTCAGCACAATAGTAATGGTTCGTTAAAACAACCCAATTTAGGCTTAAATATTATATACACCTCAATTGCATTTCATTATAATTTTTTAGAAAATCCTCCAAAAAGAATTCATGAATCCATGGCAAAAGATAGTATAAAATATCAATTTTACACTCAATTTTCTTATGGAAAAAAAAACATATTAAAAGTAGAAACTACTACTTTTAATGTTTTTAATTTTACACCAGGAGTTCAATTTAATTTAGGAAAAAATAGATTTATTAACACCCAAATAGATTTCTTTTACGACACTTCAATACCATTTTTAAAAAATTATGATTTCGATTTAAAAACAAAAAATAACTTTTTGATTAGTCCGTTTATTAGCGCCGAAAAAGTATATAAAAACCTAGGAATTGTTCTTGGAGGAGGATATTACATTTATTCTGTTTATGAAAAAATTGATAGAGATTTTGAATTTGCAAATAACGGTGGTAAATTTGTTCATAGAGCAGGATTAAAATACTACTTAAAAAATTGGTATTTAAATACTTATATAAAGGCTCATAGTTTTGAAGCTGATAATT
>JBEEPA010000013.1:0-2612 GCA_041191385.1 Bacteroidota bacterium
AATTAAGAGGGTTTAAGGTTAAGAAAAAGTAATTTGTTTTACAGGTATTTTATTTTTTAAGCTCTAATTCATTAAATAAATGATATCTCATTATTGTTCCTAAATTCCCCACTTCGTCCTGCGGACAAATAAAAACTACTTTTTTGATAATAAAAAGCATATTGGTAAGATTGTGGGGAATCAAATTAAAAATTCAAATTATTTACAAACTTAAAACACCTAACAAGTTTTAAAACCTGTTAGGTGTTTTTAGTTACAACTATTTTACTCTGGTTTAAACTTTATTTTTGTACAAATTTTTGGTTAAACCAATTTAAAGTAATTTTTAATCCAGTTGCAATATCCACTTTTGGATCGTAATTAAAGTATTTTTGAGCTTTGCTGATATCAGCCAATGAATCCCTTATATCTCCTAATCTTGGTTCGCACATTTCAGGTTCTGCTGTAGCACCTGCAGCATCCTTTATATGGTTATATAATTCTATTACAGATGTTGCACTGCCAAATGCAATGTTTACTGCTTTACCAAACGCTTCTTCGTTGGAACATAACATAGCTTTAATGTTAGCTTGCACAGCATTTTCCACAAAAGTAAAGTCCCTCGATTGTAAGCCATCACCAAAAATTTTTGCACTTTCGTTTTTTAATAATGCATTCATATATAATGGAATAACAGCCGCGTAAGGTCCATTAGGCGATTGGTTAGGTCCAAAAATATTAAAATATCTTAAACCAATACTGTTAAAATTGTACACCGTTTTAAACACACCGCCATACAATTCGTTAATTTTTTTACTTACTGCATAAGGCGATAAAGGATTACCTGTACCTTCCTCAATTTTAGGTAAAGCAACACTATCTCCATAAACCGAGCTACTAGATGCATACACAAAGTTTTTAACTCCAGCATCTTTTGCTGCTGTAATCATATTTAAAAATCCAGTTGCATTTGCTGCATGCGTAGGCAAAGGTTTGTTGATGGAGCGAGGTACCGAGCCTAGTGCTGCTTGATGAGATACATAATCTATACCTTCACAAACTTTTGTACACAACTCTTCATCTAAAATAGTTCCTTCGATAAATTCAAATCTTGAATCGTTTAAATATTTCTCGATATTTTCCATATATCCATTGGATAAATCATCTAAAACACGAACTTTTTTAGCGCCATTATCCATTAAATATTGAACGAGATTGGAACCGATAAAACCAGCACCTCCTGTAATTAAAAAGCTTAAATTACTTATATCATTTGTATGATACTTTTCGGTAATTTTCCAATTATCTGTCATGATATTGTTTTTGATAATAATTTAAATATTCGCCAGATACAATTTTTTCTATCCAATCCGAATGGTTAAGATACCATTTTACAGTTTCTTTTAATCCGCTATCCACATTAAATTGAGGATTCCAACCCAATTCGGTTTTTAATTTAGTAGCATCAATTGCATATCTCAAATCATGCCCGGCTCTATCTTTTACAAAAGTGATTAATTTTTTTGCATTGCCCAACTCTCTCCCTAATTCTTTATCAACTAAATCGCAAATTGTTTCTACTAAATCGATATTTTTTCGTTCGTTGCTACCGCCCACATTGTACGTTTCGCCATTTTTTCCTTGATGAAAAATTAAATCGATTGCCAACGCATGATCCTCAACATGTAACCAATCTCTTACGTTTTCGCCTTTTCCATATACGGGTAAAGGTTTTTGATTTACGATATTGTGAATGATTAAGGGAATTAATTTTTCGGGAAATTGATACGGACCGTAATTGTTGGAGCAGTTAGAAATTTTAACTTGTAAACCAAAAGTTTCGTGGTATGCACGTACAAAATGATCCGAACTAGCTTTACTTGCAGAATATGGCGATCGTGGGTCGTAAGCTGTTGTTTCATGAAACAAACCCTCTTCACCTAACGAACCATAAACTTCATCAGTAGAGATATGATAAAATACATGTTCGTTTAAATTGGCCCAATTACTTTTGGCAACATTTAATAAATTTACAGTACCTACAACGTTGGTTAATACAAATTCCATTGGATTAGCAATAGAGCGATCCACATGCGATTCGGCTGCTAAATGAATAACATCTGTAATAGTATATTTAGTAAAAATACTTTGTATCTCATTAAAATCGCAAATATCTGCTTTTTCAAACAAATAATTTGGTGCGTTTTCTATGTCTTTAATATTATCTAAATTACCTGCATAGGTTAATTTATCTAAATTAATAATTTGATACTTTGGATATTTGTTCACAAATAAACGTACTACATGCGAGCCTATAAATCCCGCACCACCAGTAATTAAAATTCTTTTTTCGTAACTCATTTTTAATTTTGTTTACATTGGAAATTCCATGCAGATTGCAACATTTCCTCTAAATTATACAAACATTCCCAGTTTAAAATTGCTTTTGCTAAAGCTGCATTGGCATAAATTGCAGGTACATCACCTTCGCGTTTCGGACCAATTTTGTAGGCAACTTTTTTTTGTGTTGTTTTTTCGAAGGTAGAAATTACTTCTAAAACAGAATATCCTACACCAGTTCCTAAATTGATGCTTTTAGGTAAATCTTTTTCACTTTTCTCTAAAGTTTCTAA
>JBEEPA010000014.1:0-3424 GCA_041191385.1 Bacteroidota bacterium
AACTTGGCTGTAAGAAAATAACCCATTGAACAAAAAAGATAATAAAAATAAACTTTTTAATGATAGTATTATTTTTTGCATAAAAATATTTTTTGAAAAAGACTATATTAATTGGGGTTAAACCTATTTGAAATTTTAACAAAAATAAAGAGCTAAAAATGATTCTATTTAAAATCCTCTCTAACTTTAAAATTCAAAATAAATAAAAAAGAGAGCTAATTTCTTAACTCTCTTTTTGTGGTGTCAGCTGGGATCGAACCAGCGACACAAGGATTTTCAGTCCTTTGCTCTACCGACTGAGCTATGACACCTCCTTTAAACGGTTTGCAAATTTACTTAAAAAAAATAAAGTAGCAAATTTTTTGTGATTTTTTTTAACCTTTTATTTTAGCTAACCAGGGAGATAAGATTGTATTAAACTCCACTGGGTGTTCCATCATAGGCGCATGTCCGCATTTATCAATCCAAAATAACTCCGAGTTTGGCAACAAAGAATTAAATTCTGTAGCAACTTCTGGTGGCGTAACATTATCTTGTTTTCCCCAAATTAAACATACTGGAATTTTAAATTTAGGTAAATCCTCTGCCATATTATGGCGAATTGCACTTTTAGCAATCGCTAAAATTCTGATTAATTTATTACGATCATTAATTACCTCAAAAAGCTCATCTACTAAATCATCTGTAACATGTTTAGGGTCGTAAAAAGTTTTAGCAGCTTTTTCTCGTAAATACTCCTTATCTCCTTTGCGTGGATATTGGCTACCAAAAGCATTTTCGTATAAACCCGAACTTCCAGTTAAAACCATTGAATGAACGCGCTCTGGCCATTTAGTATAATATACCAAAGAAATATGCCCACCTAACGAATTGCCTAATAATGTAATATTTTTTAAATCCTTAAATTCAATAAATTCATGAACATATTTTGCCAACGAGCTAACACCAGTTTTAATTATAGGCAAGTCATATAAAGGTAACATAGGTATAATAACTCTATACTTATCTTTAAAATGATTAAACAAATCCGAGAAGTTGGATAATGCGCCAAATAAGCCATGTAATAAAACCAAAGGTTCGCCTGTACCCTCCTCAATATAACTAAATTTCCCTTCTTGAATAATTTCGTACGCCATAGTATTTGATTTACAAAATGTAAAGATAGCCAATTTTAACGGTTTAAACTTAATTAAATTTTTAAATATACATTGTAGATAAACTTTTTGTAAATTAATAGCGTAATTTTGAGCAATGATTTTCCTTTAAAACTTAAGCCATGCAAAAAAATAATCACGAAAAAATCCAAAAGGCATTAAATGCTTTGGGAATTAAAAAAATGAATGGTGGTACCAGTTTAGGTGCAGATTTTTATGGAGAAGGTAAAACTTTTATTACCAGTATTTCTCCTGTGGACAATACGCCAATTGCATCGGTGAAAATTACGCAAAAATCGGAATACAATGAAGCATTAAAAACTGCTCAAAAGGCTTTTGAAGTTTGGCGGTTGGTACCTGCACCTAAAAGAGGGGAAATTGTTAGACAAATTGGTGAGGAATTGAGAAAACAAAAGGAAAATTTAGCACTGTTGGTTTCCTACGAAATGGGTAAATCGTACCAAGAGGGTTTAGGAGAAGTACAGGAAATGATTGATATTGCTGATTTTGCGGTAGGTTTATCACGTCAATTATATGGTTTAACAATGCACTCCGAACGTGCTAATCATCGTATGTACGAGCAATATCATCCTTTGGGGGTAGTTGGAATTATTTCGGCTTTTAATTTTCCGGTTGCAGTTTGGAGTTGGAATTCGTTTTTAGCTTGGATTTGTGGGGATGTGTGCGTTTGGAAAGCTTCGGAAAAAACGCCATTATGCGCCATTGCTTGTCAGGAAATTACATCTAAAGTATTTAAAAACAATAATTTACCATTAGGGATTTCTGTAGTGGTAACGGGAGGTAAAAAAATTGGCGAGTGGATAAGCGAGGACACACGTATTCCTTTAGTTTCGGCAACAGGCTCCACTAAAATGGGTAGAGAATTAGGACAAAAAGTAGCGGCTCGTTTTGGTAAATCATTGTTGGAATTGGGCGGAAATAATGCTATTATTGTAACGCCATCGGCTGATATTGCTTTAACCATTCGCGCAGCGGTTTTTGGCGCTGTTGGCACATCCGGACAACGTTGCACCACCACAAGGCGCTTAATTGTACACGATACTATTTACAACGAGATAAAATCAAAATTAGTAAAAGCGTACGAACAACTAAATATTGGGAATCCTTTAAATGCAAAAAATCATATCGGACCGTTAATTGATGAACAAGCGGTACAAGCTTATTTAAAATCCTTAAAAGAAGCCGAACAACAAGGTGGGAAAATTATAACAAAACAGGGTGTTGTAGATGGTAAAAAATCTAAAAACTATGTATATCCTGCTATTGTTGAAGTTAGCGGAAATTTACCAGTAGTTTTACACGAAACCTTTGCGCCAATTTTATATTTGATGAAGTACAACGATTTATCAGAGGCAATTGCTTTTCAAAACGCTGTTCCTCAAGGTTTATCTTCTTCCATTTTAACCAATAATTTACGTGACATGGAGTTGTTTTTATCCTGTAAAGGTTCGGATTGTGGAATTGCGAATGTAAATATCGGAACTTCGGGGGCAGAAATCGGGGGAGCTTTTGGAGGCGAAAAGGAAACTGGTGGCGGAAGGGAATCGGGCTCGGATGCTTGGAAAATTTATATGCGCCGACAAACCAACACAATTAATTATGGTACGGATTTACCTTTGGCACAAGGAATTCAGTTTGATTTTTAATCTAAAATTCAATCATGTCTTTACACAAACACGCCTTAATCCGTTACCGAATTATTGATAATTTATTGCGAAATAAATACAAGCCTTTTCCCAATATAGATGAAATTAGATTAAAATGTGAGGAATCGCTTTTTGGATCTAATCAAGAAGAACATATTTGTATATCCACCATTCAAAAAGATATACACGCAATGAAATTTGATGCGGAGCTAGGTTTTTTTGCGCCCATCAAATTTTCTCGAAGGCATTGGGGATATTATTATGAAGATAAAGAATATACGATTCAGAAAATCCCTTTAAAATCGGATGATATCGAGGCGCTTAAATTTGCAGCAAACACTTTATTAAACTTTAAAGAAAGTGAAATTTTTAGCGATTTTGGATTTGCGATTGAGAAGATTTTTAACCGTTTAAATATTTCAAGTGAGGTGCAAGATGAACGAATAAAATCGGTGGTAAAATTCGATAATATTCCGGATTACTCGGGCAATCAACATTTATCTACTTTGTATAATGCTATTGTGCAGCAACAAAAAATAGTTTTACAATATCAAAAATTTAACAGCAAGGAAGTTAGCGCGCGTACAATTCATCCATATTTAT
>JBEEPA010000015.1:0-7868 GCA_041191385.1 Bacteroidota bacterium
GATGATTATAGTATCCACAACTACATGGATTCATGGATGCAATTAACATAAAACTTGCAGGGTATTCCACTGCAAATTTTGCTCTAGAAATAGAAATTTGTCGCTCTTCTAAAGGCTGACGTAAAACTTCGAGAACAGATTTTTTAAATTCGGGTAATTCATCTAAAAACAAAACACCATGATGCGCCAACGAAATTTCGCCAGGTTTAGGATTTGCACCTCCTCCAACCAAAGCTACATCCGATATAGTATGATGCGGGGCTCTAAATGGGCGTTCGGCAATTAATCCTTTCTGTCCGATATTTTTCCCTGCAACAGAATGTATTTTAGTAGTTTCTAAAGCCTCTTTTAAAGTCATTGGAGGCAAAATAGTAGCTAAACGTTTGGCCAACATAGTTTTTCCGGCTCCCGGTGGTCCAATTAAAATAACATTATGGCCACCTGCCGCCGCAATTTCCATAGCTCTTTTAATATTTTCCTGTCCCTTTACATCGGCAAAATCAGGTCCATCCTGATTTAAACATTCCAAAAATAAATCGCGTGTATTTACCGTAAAAACTTCTGGTTGTTCTCCCGTTTTAAAAAAATCAATAACTTCTTTAATATGTTTAACACCATAAACCTTTATACCATTTACTATAGCTGCTTCTGGAGCATTTTCGGCAGGCAAAATAAACCCTTCAAAATTTAATTTTTTAGCCATAATTGCTATAGGCAAAGCCCCAGTAATTGGCCTTATGCTACCATCCAAAGATAACTCGCCCATGATTAAAAATTTACCAATTTTATCATAAGGCAATTGTTCTCCAGCAGCTAAAATACCAATAGCAATGGTTAAATCGTAAGCACTACCCTCTTTTTTTAAATCGGCAGGAGCCATATTAATAATTGTTTTTTTTCCCAAAAGTTTATGTCCACTATTTTTTACAGCGCTACGAATACGAATATTACTCTCCTTAACCGCATTATCTGGTAAACCTACAATTTGAAATTTAGAACCCTGCTCTACTAAAACTTCTACAGTAATTAAAGTAGAATCTACACCATGAACAGCACCCCCAAAAGTATTAACTAACATAAATATTTTTTTCGCAAATATATAAAATATTTTATACCAAATTTAAAAATATGTTTTTGTATTATATTTATAATAGTAAAAAATATCTCATAAAATTTCAACATACAATCTAGCATAAGATATTTTTTGTTATTTTTACACATCCTTTTAACACCTATTTTTTTGGCAAGCTTATTGTAATTTGCACCACATTGATAGATTTAAAACATTACTTTATGAAAAAATTGATACTTAAATTAGCTTTGGTTTTAATGGCAATTAGCTTAAATACAGTAGCGCAAGAAGACAACTGTTACTTTAAATACCAAAAGAAATTTGATGATAGAGGTGCTTTTGAAGTAGAAAATGGTTGGCACTCGGACATTGTGGTAACATTTAGAAGAGGTTTGTATGCCGAATGTTATACCGCAAAAGTTGAAGTAAAAGAAGGTGTAGTTTCACAAATACACATACGTAACTCGGATGGTTCATACGAGAGATACAACAAAAAATTTAAAAACAACATGGACCAAAACATTACAATCATTAATGGAATTAGTAGAGCTGCTGTAACTGTTGATGACGAAATTGTGAATGTGATTTTTATCAAACACATTAAACCACCAAAAAAGAAATTTGAATCTGCTCCAAGTGCAGATGATTTATAAGAATACAAGGACGGTTTAGCCGTCCTTTTTTAATTACAATTGAAATTTAACAATGAACAACAACGCTATATTTTTAATAGAATGTCCTGATCAAAAAGGAATAGTATCGGCGATTTCCGACTTTATTTTTAGGCACGGAGGAAATATCACAGAGGTAGACCAATATATTGATAGAGAAAGTAAACAATTTTTTATGCGTTTGGTTTGGGATATGGATACCTTTAATTTAAACGAAACCGAAGTTGCTCCAACATTTGCCAAGGAAATTGCTCAAAAATATGCTATCAAATGGCAATTGTATTTTACAAAAAAACCTTTAAGAATGGGGTTATTTGTATCTAAATTATCACACTGTTTATTTGATATTTTAGGCAGACACCAATCTGGCGATTGGGAAGTTGAAATTCCAGTAATTGTATCCAATCACGAAAGTTTACAAAGTATTGCACAAGCTTTTAATATTCCATTTGTGTATTTACCTATCAACAAAAACAATAAAAAAGAACAAGAGGCAAAACAATTACAATTGATGCGTGATTACAACATTGATTTTATAGTTTTAGCTAGATATATGCAAATTTTAAGTGAAGAATTTATTGCACAATATCCCAATAAAATAATTAATATCCATCATTCCTTTTTACCCGCATTTGTAGGCGCAAAACCATATCATGCAGCTTATCAACGGGGAGTTAAAATTATTGGTGCAACCAGCCATTATGTAACTAACGATTTAGATGCCGGACCAATTATTGAGCAAGATGTTGCACCTGTAAAACACAACAATACTATAGGCGATTTAATCCAAATTGGAAAAGATATTGAAAAAGTAGTTTTAGCCAAAGCAATACAATTGCATATACAACATAAATTATTGGTAGTTAACAATAAAACCATCGTGTTTAATTAAAAAGTTAAGCATTTAAAATACCAAATAAAGTGATACCATTACGTACAAAATTACCCAATATTGGAATGTCCATATTTCCAATAATGACCGCCTTAGCAAAAGAACATGGAGCTGTAAATTTAGCTCAAGGTTTTCCGGGGTTTTCTGCCGATGAAGAATTACTAAAATTAATCAATCATTATACCTCAAAAGGATTTAATCAATACGCACCATTAATGGGTTATATTCCTTTACGCGAAAAATTAAGTGAAAAAATTGAGGAACAACATCAAAAATATTATCACCCCGAAAAAGAAATTTGTATTACAGCAGGAGCAACACAAGCTATTTATACTGCCATAACAGCATTGGTGGAAGAAGGTGATGAGGTAATTGTGATAGAACCCGCTTACGATTGTTATGTGCCTGCAATTATTTTAAATAAAGGCATCCCAGTAAGGTCCCAATTAAAACCTATTTCTTACGAAATTGATTGGGATGATATCAAACGCAAAATAAATTCGCTTACTAAAGCCATACTCATCAACACTCCTCACAATCCAACAGGAAAAGTTTGGAAACAAAGTGATATTGATGAATTAATTAAAATTGTTCGCAACAGTAATATTTTTGTGATTTCGGATGAGGTTTACGAGCACATTACTTTTGATGGTTTACCGCATTTAAGTGTAAGCAAATATCCCGAGTTAGCTGAAAGAGCTTTTGTAATTTATTCATTTGGTAAAACCTATCATTTAACTGGATGGAGAACAGGTTATGTAGTGGCGCCCGAATATATGATGAAAGAGTTTGTACAATCTCACCAATATATGGTTTATGCCGTAAACACACCTATACAATATGCTTTAGCGGATTACAGTTTAAATAAAAATGCTTACACAAAATTGGCAGGGTTTTTTGAGCAAAAAAGAAACGCTTTTATCAAAAGTATTCAAGGTTCTTCATTTGGTATTTTACCCTGCGAAGGAACTTATTTTTTACTGTTAGATTATCAAAATTTAAGTGATACAAAGGATACTGATTATGCTAATTTTTTAACTAAAGAATACAAAATTGCAAGTATTCCAACATCTGTTTTTTATGGCAATAAACGACAGGATAAGGTATTGAGAATTTGTTTTGCGAAAAGCGATGAAGAATTAGAAAAAGGCGCCGAAGCTTTGTGTAAGGTAACTGCACAATAATTTTGTGCTACAATATATTTAAAAAAATAGAATGAAGATTGCATTTGATAGTAAACGATTATTTAACAATCCTACTGGATTAGGAAATTATAGTAGAACTATAGTGCTAAATTTTGCAAAATTTTTTACTAATCAAAACATCTATTTGTGTGCGCCAAAAATTAAAAAAAACAAACTTAACGAAGCATTTTTACAAGATAAAAGATATAAAATCATACAAAAATTAAAAAAAACACCATTTTGGCGTAGTTATTTTATAATAAACGACTTAAAAAAAGATAAAATTGAAATTTATCATGGTTTAAGTAACGAAATTCCTATAAATATTCACAAATCAGGAATAAAATCTATAGTAACAATACACGATTTAATTTTTAAAGTATATCCTTCTACTTATAAATTTACGGATAGATGGATTTATGATTTTAAATTTAAATATGCTTGTAAAAAAGCCGATGTTGTTTTAGCCATAAGCGAAGCAACTAAAAAAGATATTATAAAATACTACAAAATTACACCCGAAAAAATACAAGTAGTTTACCAAGCTTGTCAGGATGTATTTTATGATACAAAAGAAGATTTTACTACCCAAATGGAATTCGAAAATTTAAATCTTCCAAAAAAATATATGGTTTACGTTGGTAGCGTAATTACCAGAAAAAATGTAATACAATTATTACAAGCTTTTAAAGAAATACCGCAGCAACAAAAAATACCTTTAGTAATTGTTGGAAAAGGAAGCGATTATTATCAAAAATGTGTTGATTTTGTTAATCAAAATAATTTAAAAGATATGGTGATTTTTAAAAACAACATACATAACAATGCCATTTTAAAATTGGTTTATAAACACGCATTATTTAGTGTTTATCCATCTGTTTACGAAGGTTTTGGGTTGCCAGTAGTAGAATCGCTGTTGTGTAATACACCAGTAATCACATCCTCAGTATCCTCCATGCCAGAAGCAGGCGGAAACGGTGCTTTATATTGTGCGCCAAATGATATTTCAACATTAACGCAAAATATGGTAAAACTAATTGAGGATGAAAATTTACGAAACGAATTGGTGAAAAACGGAAAAGAATATATACAAACAAATTTTAATCCCGAAAAACTAAGTAGTCAATTGTATTCGATATATCAAAATTTAATTACACAAAATTAATTTTGAAATTAGGTTGAAAACTTCATTAATCTGTATTAACTCTCATCATTCTTCGTTCTCATTCTCAATACTGATTACGCACACTCCAAACTGTTTTACAACAGGAATTCTATCGAATTCACACAGGAGTTTTCAACTCACACAGTCACGAACTACCTGCAAATTTTTACACAAAGTACTTAACCGTGTGAAGCTTTAGCTTCCCCTTTGAACGCTAGTTCCTGTGGTTAAACCTAATCATTCTCGGTTCTCATTCGCCATACTGCTTCCCCACTCTCTAAACTCACACTAAAAACTGTTTTTACCACAGGTGCTATCGCACAAAGGGAGCTTGCAGCTCAGGGGGCGGAAGTACAACATGTAAAAATCTAAACAAAGTACATCCACCCCCCGAACCGAAGGTTCCCTTTTGAACGCTAGTTCCTGTGGTTAACTCTTATCATTTTCCGTTCTCATTTTCAAAACTGTTTTTTACCACAGTAATTCTAACGAATTCACACAGGAGTTTTCAACTCTCACAGTTATGCACTATGCAAATTTTTGCACATAGTACATAACTGTGTGAAGCTTAAGCTTCCTGTGCGCGCATTAGCGCCTGTGGTTAACTTATCATTTTCCGTTCTCATTCTCCTTACGGGTTCCCCATTTTCCATACTCAAACTCAAAACTGTTTTCAATAAAAGAGACATTATATCGGATGTAAATCATAAAACAAACAAAAACGAAAGAATAAAGTTTGTTTTAATTTTTAATTGATATTAATCGCTAAATTTAGTGGTATCTATAAATTCGTTAATTATAGATGTATCCCCAGACGATTTAAACACATAAAAATTTTCGGTAGGAATTTCTACATAGTATGTTTTACCTGGTTTTGCAATCAATTTTTCGGATCTAATCCACGGATTTAAAATACGAATAATTTTATAGTTAACCCCTTCTTTTTTCGCTAATTCATATAAGTTTGTGGTTTCCTTAATTTCAATTTTTTTGGATTTAATAGGTTTGTATTGATCTTTAGGCTTTAAATTGTAACCAAATTTTTCGGGTTTTTCAATAATTTCTTTTACTGCAATAATTCTAAAAATATACCTCGAAGTTTCAGTATTTAACAATAAATCATATACATTATTACTGGTTTGTAAATTCATTCTTTTTTGTAACCCACCCATTCCCATATTGTAACTTGCTGCAACAGCTGTCCACGAACCAAATTTAGTATAAGCTTGTTTTAAATACTTACAAGCCGCTTCTGTAGCTTTTTCAACGTTATAACGTTCATCCAATTCTGGGGTAATTTCCAAACCATAATCTTGCCCTGTTTTTTCCATAATTTGCCAAAATCCCGCTGCACCAGCAGGAGATGTTAAATTATCAAAGCCGCTCTCAATCATTAACAAATAAATAAAGTCTTTTGGAATTTTATATTTTTTAAAAATAGGTTCAATATCTGGCCAATATTTACCCAAACGTTTATAAAACAATATAATTTCGGAATGCCAATAAGCATTTTTTAATACTTCACGATCTAATCTTTCAAAAATATCTTGGGAATGTAATGGAACTTTTTCGCCACAAAAATTAATATTATGATCGTATTCAAAACCTTTAACCCTAAATATAACTTCGTTTTCACGATGTAATTCAACACTAGTATCAACTGTAGAAAAGCTAAAAAAATCTATTAAACCCAATAGAGTTAACAAACTGCAACATGTCCATAAAATTTTCTTACTAATCATTATTTTTGATTTTTGCGTTTGGTGAGTCCAAACAAAAGTACAAAAACTATTAATGCATAGCCAATAATTGTACTTAAAATAAAACCGTTCCATTGTTCCATGTAATAATTTACATATAAACAAATTGCGGCCGAAATTAAAGATAATCCTAAAAATATTAACGCTATTTGACGATCCGTAAAACCAAAATACGATAAGTGATGTGTAGTATGGTCTCTACCACCTACAAACGGACTAGTTCCTTTAGCTAAGCGATTGATTGTTACAGTGGTAGTATCTACTATAGAAGGTAAAAATGCTATTACAGGAGTAATAAATTTTGTAAACCAACGGGTATCATTTACCTCATATCCATTCCAAAAAAATATAATACCCAAAGCTGCTAACAAAACCCCTAAAAATTGGCTTCCCGTATCGCCCATATACATTTTAGATGGATTCCAATTGTAATATAAAAACCCTAATAAACTTGCTAAAACACCTAAACAAAGCCAAAATAAAATATCATTGGTTTGGTTTAAAGTAATTAAAATTAATAAAATTAAAATGATAGCACCAATACTTACAGATGTGGTAATAGCATCCATATTATCCAACATATTAATACTATTCATCATTCCTATTACCCAAAAAATGGTTATAAAATAATTTAACCATTCGATATCAAATAACTGAATATAAACATCCGAAACAATTAAAATTATAGCGCAAGCAAACTGTCCGATAAATTTTAAAAAAGGTTTGGTATTGTAAGCATCATCAGCTAATCCCACTAAAAAACCTAAACTTGTTGCGATTAAAATCCCAAAATGTTGTCCGTTTACATTTTCTGTAGAAAAAAACGATGTGAATAACGAAAAACTAAGTAGAAATACAATAAAAAAGGAAATACCACCCATAGCAGGTTTAGATGTGCTTCCCCATCTAATCATTGTTTTATCTCCATTATTTTTACTTCCTAAAGTCCCGGAGAACTTTAAAAATAAGCCATTTATCAAAATAGAGAAAGCAACCGAGAGTAAAAAAAATACTACAAAAATCATAATTTATCTTAATCGTGGCGCAAAATTAGGCTTTTACATCAAGCCAAACAAGTTTTAATTGCTTTTTATCATTTTTGTAAGCTAAATGTTGTTCAAATA
>JBEEPA010000016.1:0-4495 GCA_041191385.1 Bacteroidota bacterium
GTATTTGTATAGTAGGTAATACCAACGAAATAATATGTGGGAACGAATATTTTGTAGCAACATCCACCAGTGAAAAACTATCCGAAGATTTTATAAGTGTTAATGCCAAAAACATAGCCCCTAGTACATCGTTTATTTCGTTAAGAAACACAGGAAACACAATAGGTTTGTGGTTTAGGGATGGTGAGTTGTTAGATAGTGTTACCTATCATGAAAATTTACATCATAGCAATATCCAAAACACAAAAGGTATTGCATTAGAGAAAAAAGAAAATGGAAAATGGAGCTCGGCTAGTTGGGCACAAAAAGGAACGCCTTCTTTAAAAAATTCTGGTGAAACAACTCAGATAAATAATCTATCAGATATTATTAAATTTTCATCTTTAATCGTTCCACAAATAACAGAATTACAAGATTTAAAAATTGATATTGGCGAATTAGACGCCGATTATACATTAAGTTTAAATTTATGGGATGCCAATGGAATACTTTTGCAAAATTTATACAATCAATTCCCTATACAATCCAACGAAAAATTAACTGTAAATAGCTTAAATTACCAACCTGGGATATATGTTATACAAGTAGAATTAATAAATCTAGAAACCGCACAAAAAAACAGCTTTAAAAAAAGTATTACATTTAATTAATTGATTTCATTAATTTTGTTTATAAAATTTTTACATGCAAAAAGTATATACAATTGGATTATTGGTTTTATCCAATACTTTTATGACACTTGCTTGGTACGGACATTTAAAATTTTCGGAGTGGAGTAATTTTAAAAAAATTGGATTATTTGGTGTGATTTTAATAAGTTGGGGAATTGCGTTTTTTGAGTATATTTTTCAGGTTCCTGCTAATAAAATTGGATACAAAGGAAATGGCGGTCCGTTTACACTAGTTGAACTTAAAGTACTACAAGAAGTAATAACCTTAATTATTTTTATGATTTTTAGCGTATTGGCATTTAAAAACGAAACGTTTAAAATCAATCATTTAATAGGTTTTATATTTTTGGTGTTAGCCGTTTATTTTATTTTCAAAAAATAAATTAACTGGTTTGTAATAATTCCTTACTGGCTTTTGTAGGTAGTTTTACAGTAAAATATTGATTGTCATTTTGGATTAAAACATTATCATTAAAATATTTGTGATATTGTTTATAAATGTATTCCAAACCTAAACCTGTTGAAGTTTCCGAATTACTTTTTAGATTAATTGGATTTTGAATTATAATACAATCATCTTCAAATTTAATATCAATAATTAAAGTATATTTTTTTGAAATCACATTATGTTTTATAGCATTTTCAACTAGATTTTGCAAGGTTAAAGTGGGAATGGATAAAGGTAAAACTTCCTTTGGTAAATCAATATTAACTTGTAAATTATCCTCAAATCTAGATTTTAATAAAAAAATATATCTATTGAGTACATTAATTTCTTCTTCAATAGTAATTAATTCTCGATTGTTATTTAGCAAAATAAACTCATATAAATATGCCAATTCCGAGGTGAATAAAATTGCTTTTCCTTTACTTTCGGGCACAATACTGGTAAGTGTATTTAAGGAATTAAACAAAAAATGCGGACTAATCATATCATGTAAAACTTCTTTTTGTAAAGATTTTATTTTAGTTTGTGTGGGTTTTAATTGTGATCTAATTTGCATATATATCCCATTCTCCATATTAATTAATATCCAGTTAAAACTTATTAAAGCCACGGTATTGTGCAATATAATTGTAAAATAACTATTCATCATCCATAAACTTTCTTCAACCAATAAAATGTAATTTAAACTTAAAGAAAAAGGTACTACTAAGGCAAAAAATAAATCGTACGGTATATTTGGAAAATAACGATAATACAATGATTGAAAAAATATTTTTTTATCTCTCCAAGATTTAAATATTTTAAACCCTTGTACAAAAACAAACGCGTGTAAAATTGCAAAAACTATGGTATAAATCCAATGTTTAGTTTCCTTTAAATCACTAAAAAAATATGCACACAATACCAATAAAAGTATGTGAATGGGTATAACTAAACCATGATGAATAAATAAAAATTTACTTTTTTTTATCATCTAACAATTTGATTTTTTGTTTTGGATAAATTTAAGGTTAAATTATAGATATGTGATGCAATTTTACTTGCTTTTTTTGCATCGATTTTATCTGGAGTGTCATAAATAGTGTGATAATCCGAATGAAAACCACTAAAGAAAAAAATGGATGGAATTCCTTGTAAATGGAAATTGTATTGATCACTACGTTGGAATAAATCCTCAGGATGATCATACAAATTATATATATAATCCAATATCAATTTTTCTCCATTATTATTTACTTCTTCATTTATTAAATGTAATTGATTGGATATAAAATTACTACCTATTACATAAATATAATTATTGGGTGGATTGTAATTAGTATCGTAACGCCCAATCATATCCACATTTATTACAGCATTTATTTTCTGAATATCAAATGGGGGATTTTGTGTAAAATAGCTCGACCCCAATAAACCTTTTTCTTCGGCTGTCCACCATGCAATAACAATATCTTCTTCGTTTTGTTGTGCGGTATTTTCCAATTTTTTAATTTGATGCGCTATGCACATTAAAGCCGCTGTTCCCGATGCATTATCATCTGCTCCATAATAAACTCCTCTTTGATTACTGCCTAAATGATCGTAATGAGCCGACAAAACCGTTTTATTGCCTGTAGATTTTATACCTGGAAAAATTGTATAAATGTTAAATCCATTTACAAATTGAGTGTTTTTATGGGTAAAAGAAATTTTTTTATTTCGCTTTAAAAATTGTTCAAAACGATTGTTATTTATTAATATAACTGGAAAGTTTTCATAACTTAAATCTTGCGATAAATAAGTTTTTTTTGATTCGGAAAAAAAAGTAGATTGCGTCTCGATAGGAATACTAATTATTAAACCTAAAATACCATTCTGTATAAAATACTCTTTTTGTTGAATTAGTTCTTCAATACGTTTATCTCTTTTATCTGAAAACGAAAATTGAATCCATTTACCTTTAAATTTATTTAAATTATTTTTCCAATTAGTTGAAAACTCTAGTAAAATAATTTTATTATTTTTTAATTCTAAAGGTAATAGTTTAGCTGTTTTTTTTTGAGCAATATAAAAATCAATGTTCTCTTTTAAAGTATCCTTCTTATTAAAAAAATAACATTTACCGTTATAAATTTGCACTAAAGGCACTGTTTGTAAATAGGTGTTTTTATCTGCTTTTACACTCTTTAAAAAATCTAAAATGTAATTTTTTGCAATATCTCCCCCTAATGTTCCAGCTTCTCGACCTTGCATTTCAGTAGATGCTAAACTGTAAATTTTAGTATGTATACAAGCTGAATCTATAACATTTTGTGCTAAAAAACTACTTGATAAAACAATTGTAAAAAATAATGTAAAGCTTACTTTTTTTATTATCATGATTTTTATAATAAATATCGAAGATTTAAAGATAAGCAATAATCCTAATTAATGGAATGTTTATAAAACAAAAAAGCCTAGTTCTCACTAGGCTTTTTTAAAAATAAATAAATTACATTAAGCATTGTCTAAAGCCTCTGCACCACCTACAATCTCTAAAATTTCGGTAGTAATAGCCGCCTGACGTGCTTTATTGTATTGTAATGTTAAATCTTTAGCTAAAGCTCCTGCATTATCAGTAGCTTGGTGCATTGCTGTCATACGCGCTCCATGTTCCCCTGCAACCGTATCCAATAAAGCTTTATAAAACTGCGTTTTTAAGGATTTAGGAATTAAATCTAAAATAATTTGTTCCTTTTCTGGCTCATAAATATAATCCACATTTGATGAACCTTCTGTTGCAGTGGGTACAATTGGCAATAATTGTTCAACTTGAACCTCTTGCACTGCTGCATTTACAAACTTATTGTAAATCAATACAACTTGATCATATTTTTGATTTAAAAAATCAGCAACCACAACTTCCGAAATAACTGATGATGCAGCAAAATTGATATCATTAAAAATATCTAATTCTATTTTAGCAACCGGAACACCTTTAATTTTTAACCATTCACCTGCCTTTTTACCAATTGCCAAAACATCTACATTTTTACCTTGTAAATTTTTTTGGATATGATTAAAAGCCGCTTTAGAAACCGATGAATTAAAACCGCCACACAAACCTCTGTTAGAAGTAAAAGTAACTACCAATACATTTTTTACAGTTCTAACATCTGTGTATTGAGCAATAGTATTTCCTTCTACAGAAGAAGAAACATTTCCTAAAATCTCCTGTAATTTTTCGGCATAAGGACGCATTCTAGTAATAGCGTCCTGAGCTCTTTTTAATTTTGCAGCAGATACCATTTTCATGGCACTTGTAATCTGCATTGTTGATTTTATAGAAACTATTCGGTTTCTGGTTTCTTTTAAATTTGCCATTTATTCAAATAATTCTTTGTAAACTATTAAATAT
>JBEEPA010000017.1:0-12986 GCA_041191385.1 Bacteroidota bacterium
AACAATTTTGTTTAAAACATACTGATTATGAAGGAGAGTGTGAATGGAGAGTTTTATCATTACAAGAAAATAAAAACGATGAAGACACATTTATAGATTTTGAATTAAATGATGTAAAAGCTTTATTTTATTCTAAAAATTGTATTCAAAAATACGATTTAATTGAATTAAGAGAGTTTTCTATGCAAAATAAAATACCCTTATATGAAATAGATTGGGAAAACAGTAGATTAGAAGATCATAAAAAAACAGATACTTTAGTTAAAATGCTAAATGAGAAGTTAAAAAAAGATGAAAGTTTTTAAACACGATTAGTTTTACTGTTTATTTAATATAGCAATTTTAAATTGCAAAGATTCACCAAAAGTTATGATCGTTTTTACGATAAAACATTGTATATTAAAAATAGTCTATTTGTTAACAACCCTGAGTTATCTGGAATTTCCGGATAACTCAGGGTTTAAATTAAGTTTAAAGTAAACTAGGGTTGGAATTAAACTCCTACGATATCAATAAATTTAATAGGTTTACCTTTTTCCCAATCCATAGTTTTGGCATATATACCATTATGCCAATGAATTAATTTTTTTTCACAACCTTTACATTTTATATCTTCTACACGATCGTCTTCTTTTCCAATAATTGTTTCAGTTCCCTTAATAATTCTTTTCTCATTTATGCAGCTCATAGGAATTACATATTTTAAACCATCCATTTGAAATATGTTCCATACTATGATTTCAGCTATTTCTTTTTGAAGCTCAGTGCTTGGCGTTTCTTTAAATTTATCTTGATAATAATCTATAAATGTATAAAGCAAATTCTCTCTAGCGATGAGCAAACTATCCCCTTGCCATTCGTAGCCGTAGGAACTTTGAAAAGCCACTTTTGTCCATTTGAACCATTCTTCTTGCGTGGTACAGTATTTTGAAATTACACTCAGCTTTTTATCTAAAAAACCTACACGCTCTGTTAAAGGCAATAATTCCTGTTTATCAGAAACTGGGTCATAACGTGATACGATAAAAGGAGCTTCTCCACAGGTAATTTCTAATTTAAGTAGACCTACGTACTCTTGCCAATTGTTTTTAGTAACTCGCTTGGTATCGCAACCATCATTCATTTGCTTAATAATAGTTAAAGGAGTAAAAACCTCTGCCTTTTCTCGTGTTCTGTAAAGTTGCTCTGTTTTACTCTTTAATGCTCTTGGTTGTATTAAATTACCTAATGCTCCTGTTATCAAATCAGTGGTAATATGTGCAGTGTTAGCAAACAAATGCCCATTAGAATCATATGAATCTGTTGCCCACAAAATATTGTTACCAGTGGTTTTATCTTGTAAAAGAATGTTCAATAGATCATCTTTTTTTAAAAGATAGTCTTCTCGGATATCTATGCTATGTGAATCAATTTGTTGTTTCATTGTTTATACACCTTTAGCCCATAGGTTTGATCATACTTTCAATAAAACTTATTTCTTCTTCCGTTAACTCGTATTTTACATACAATTGCTGTTCTATATCAGTTATAGATTTTGACCAATCGATATCTGAGTTTTCGGTAAAATCTTGGAGTGGTACGAACTTATAAGTTTTTGCAGTTCCGTTTTGATTTGATTTTGCAATACCGTGTAAAAATCTTGCGATTTTTGTTTTGAAATATTTTGAAATATTTTCAGCTACTACTTGATTAACATCTAATCCATCACCTAAAATAATATAAGTTTCTGTACAAATTGTCTTTGGATGGCCAATAAAAGTATTTAAGTTGTCATCATTTAATTCTGTCCCAATGTTATTCGCAAAAGATGTAAAAACCTTGTAAGAATTTAATCTGTTTTTATCAAAATTAAACTTATCATTATCAACATAACCTATTTCTTGTCGTTTAGCATAGCAAATAATAGGGTTTTTAAGACCATCTTTTGTATTATGGAAATCCTCAGTTCTGTCAAATTTACTATCTAAACCGAAAGGCTTTCTAGAAGATACATATTTTTCAAATGAAGTAAACTTCTTTTGTGATTTTATTTTTTTAACTATTTCAAGAGATTCAATATGGCGAATAAAAATATCTTCTCCATCAAATTTTAATTTTCTTTTTAACTCTTTTTTGTCCGTCAAGCTATCAGCATAGGTAACTACTTTAACTAAATCTTTTTCATTATTATAATTATTATCCCAAAGCACAGAACAAACGCCCCCTCTAATGTTTGTGGATGGAAAAATGATATTTGGATTTAAAAAATCGTGTATTTCAACTATATGTTCATCATCTAACATTTGCTTTCTAAAATCATCTAAACCTTTGCCTCCTGCATACCAACGAGTAGGCATTATTAAATTAATAATTCTAGGATTAATCTCTTTTGCTGAATTAACAAAGTGATGATATATAGGCATTGCACTCGAACCTTGACCTCCACTTCCATCGTTATCCTGATAAGGAGGATTACCTACAACTGTATCAAATTTCATATTTTCGTTGATATTTAAAAGTTCTTGTAATTTCTTTTTTGCGAGAGCTTGCAGGGCTTCTGGTGTAATGTCATGTTGGATAAAATTTTTGTGAGAAATTTTGTTCTCAACATCAAACCCAAAAATGTAAGACTGTGTAATCCCTTGCAAAATAGGAGTAGGAGCTAAACCATACACTTGATTTTCCAAAATGTGTTTCAAGCATTCTTCATCACTTTTATAGTGTTTTCGTGTGTTTGTAAATAGTTTTTTTACAATCTCGGTAATGTACATCCCTGATTTCATGTACAAGTCTATAAAGGTGCTGTCGGTGCGTTTAAACAAACTAGGGTCGTGTTCCTCTAATTGGTTAATCATCATTTGTACCACCTTTTTTGGCGTAAATATTTGATTCGTCTTTTGGTTGGGAATCAATTCAAAAATGTCTTCTTCTGCCGTAAAATAGTTGGCTAATTGGTCTTTTTTCAGTCTAAATTCTGCTATAGAAGCATTAAACCTGTATTTGTTAAATACGCCTTTAAATTCCTTCCTTACACCATTTTCTTCATAATAAAACCCGTCACGTAATTTATAAAATTCTTCTTTAGTAATACTAGTAAGTTCTTGGAAATCATTGTCATCAATTTCTAAATCAAAATTATCTATTGTAATTTCATCCTTCGAAGAATTTGCCATAATAAACATAGGAATGGTTCTGGTAAAAGAACGTAGCCTATCTCTTATTTCATCTTCTTTGGTTTTTTGAACCTTTTCTACCTTTTCATCTTCCTTTTCTGTAACCTTATTAGAAACAAAATCCAATTCAATAGTATCAATCAATTTTTGCTTGAGTGCCTCGCTGTCTTTAATCTCGGAATTATTAAATTCTTCGGCAAGAGCTTTTACTTTTTCTTTTATTTGATTTGTTACCTCGTTGGTTTCTGCAACGGTTGCTTTATATACTTCTTTATACTTTGCAATGAGTGGCTCGGCAACCTCATTTACCTTTTCGATTAATTCTTTGGTTGAAATTTGCTCGCTATTCTGCTCTAATAAATTGTCAACTACTCTCTCAGTGTTTGTTTTGAATATTTTTTCACCAAGAATAATATCGGTGTTGGTGTTTATTTCTTTTGTTTTGTTATTGTTTACAGTTCGGGCATCATCTAAATCAAGGTTATTAGTTGACCTTTGAACACGCTTGTTTTTTTCTACCTGCATTTTATCCAAGATGTCTTCCACCTCTTTAGGGAAATTGAAAACACCCTTTAAGCTATCATTAAACAGTAGATTGGTCATAAAACGAGCTTGCACAATCTCAGTAGCAGCCAAAGCATTCGGGAATGTGAGCACTTTGTTTGCATCCAGTTCAATCATTTCCCCATTTACATCTTCTGATATTACAGGAAAGAAGTTTAGGAGCTCTTTGATGTTTTCTTCTCTGTCTTTTTCTGTAATTTCTCCTTTAACTGCTTTTGGATTTAAGCCATTAGCAAACTTGTCATAAATCTCCAATACTCGAGTAGGAGCAAAATCAAAAAGGTAGGCAGATTTTTTAAAGTACAATTCGCCATTTCTAAACTCCTTAAACGGATTTTGAGCCCGAAAAGCCGCTTGCATATACAATGAAGGCGTTTTAATATCGGTAAGCATTAAAACAGCTGTCCATTCCTTAACTGTTACCCCAGTGGTTAATTGACCACAAGACAAGGTGATGGTTTTGTCATTTTCAGCAATAGCTGTTTTTACTTTTTGAAAAGAAGACTCATTTCCTTTAAAATCATTTTCTTCTTCTTCAAAACTTTTACCGTCACCAGCTGCAACAATTACTTTGTAATCATGAAAAATAGGGTCTTCTTTGAGTAGTTTTTCCAACGCTTTTACGGAATCAACTCTGTTGCCTACATACCAAAATGTGTGTTTTAGTTCTTCCCTAAGTTCTGGCGTGGAGAACGGATATTTTTTGTTTGTTGAAAGATTTTTTAAAAACTCCTTTACGTCGTCTTCATGAACAAACTTTTTGTCTTTCGCTCTAAAAAACTCATTTAGGTCAAAAGCATAATCACGTGTTTCATTGTCAATTTCAATTCCCTCATTTACCTCATTGGTAATCATTTGAGAAATACGATAAGTAAACAGTTTTAGGTCGGGTAAATCAGTATGTTCTCCAATTTCGTCTTCTTCAAGCTCTATCTGTTTTATTTTTTGCTCATCTAAGTAAGTCCAATTATAAATGGCTTCTTTGGGAAATTTCTCATTAGCCAATGCTTTGAATGGAGTTCCCGATAGATGAAGTGTATATTTACGTTTAATTACATCAAAGGCAGCGTCGGTTCTTCCTGTATCAATACCTTCGTGAGCTTCGTCAATAATTAATAAGTCCCATTCTAAATCAGCAACCCAGCGTAATTTGTCGTAATTTCCTCCAAAGTATTTAGAGCCTTTTAGGTCTTGCAAAGAAAGAAATGTAATAAGAGGTTTGATGGGTTTTATAGCAATATGCTGCTCTCTTGTTAGGGTAGCTCTGTTCTTTAATGTAGAAGTCTCTGAAATAAAATTATATCCATAAACAAACATTTCAAAATCATCAAACCATGAATTGGCAATTGCAGGTCTATTAGTTACAATAAGTACTTTATTTGCTTTTAGTTGTTTAGCTAAATCATAACTAGCTAATGTTTTTCCAAATCGTGGCTTAGCATTCCACAGAAATTCTCCTTTATCATTTTTTTCAAAATACTCAATTGCTTTTTTTACGGCTTCTTCTTGTTCAAAACGCAAGGTGTATTCTACTTTACCGTTATCTTTTTGAAGTGCAGCAAATTTTTCCTTTCGAAATAAATCAAATAATTTTTTTGATTTTAAAGGTTCTCCATTGAAATAAAACCATTCTTGCCCTAGATCCCATTTTCTTACAATCCCATTTTTTTCAAGAAAACTATGAAATGCTTTATCTGTAAAACTTTCTTTATTACCTTCAAAAAACGCGGGCGCACTCCAAAGTTTTCTAAATTCTTCAATAAAGGCTGCTGTTCTTACTTGTTCTCTTATTCTTTCATCAACATTTTCTCTCTCAGTATATCCTATTTTTTGAGAGCCATAGGTCTGTTGCCTATTAGGAAGTATGTATGAATAAACCTGAGGGTAAACAATCTTATATGACCTTATATTTTGTGTTATGTTACTCATGTGTTTAAAATTAAAATAGTTTTAATATTTCCTTAAAATCACTCATTATCTGTAAGTTTTTTTGCCATTTGATATTCGTTATCAAAGGGAAGTTGGAGTTGTGTTAGCATATCGGGGAGGGCAATTGCCCAGCTTACGTAGTAGTAGGCTAAAATTTGATTGCCGGTAAATGTTTTTTGGGGTATTTTGTTGAGTTTGTAATTTTTATCGGGATGGTATCCGTGTGCGCCTTGTAGGGCAATTTCCATCGCAATTTCTTTAATTTTATCGCTTGGGATATTTTTAAAATATTGCAGGGCTTCTACCATAAAAAAACTCACTGCAGTGTTTAAGCCTAGTTTTTCCTGATTGGCTAAAAATTGTTGATGTTCTTGCTGTTTTTCCTCATCTACTTCCTCTGTATCAAAAGGATCTTGTGCAATTTTTTGAAGTATATCTGCCCCAAAATTTTGCTCCTTGCGATACTCGTTTTCGTTTACCAATTCAAAATATGCATCTAACTCCAAATCTTTTGCCCAGTTTTGTATCAGTTCGTATTCCTCCGCAGGTAATTTATTGCTTTGGTAATCCTTAAACTCTGAGTAAAATTCTTGGGCTTGGGCAAGTTCTTTTGCGGTAGCTTTAAAATCGGCTATTACATCCACCCCAAATAAATCCTTAAATTGTAAGGCATTTACAAGGTTTAAAATTTTACTGGTTGATAATACCCAAGCATCCGAAATTTCTACTATTTGCGGATTAGTTACTGCTTTTATGGATTCCTGTAGTAAATTATACAGGGAAACAAACTGTATGGCTTTTATATCGGGGAATTGTTGGTATATTCTATCTTCGATAAATAAATCGGGTGCCGAGTTAAAAATTTGTCGGTTTAAACCATCAAACAAATCTTTTATCACTTTATCAATTACCTCGCTAGGAAATGATTTTTTAAGTAATGAATTTTTATAAGCTTGTATTTTAAGCTGAAATTGGTTAAAATGTTGGTTGTTGCTGATGAATAACTGATTTTCGTTGTTTTCCCTTGCTTCCAAAACCAACTGCAAATGCATAAATTCGTGTAAAACCAAATGTGCATAGCCGGGTAAATTGGGATTGTATTTTACAACATCTATTGTGCGATTGTAATTTTCGGCAAATTCGATTTTTGCAGCCGTTGGAATACTTTCGTCTTTAATAATTTCCAACAATCGTCCTTTTTGCTCCAAACCTTCCTTAACTTCCTCTATCAGTAATTCTCCCAAATTACTAGTCATAACTTTTTGAGAAATACCATAAGCATTGCCCAATAAGTGTTTGTGTAAATCATCGGTTTTACCGTGTATTTTTATGCCTTGTATTAAATACTCAAAAGCTTTACTATACTTACCTAATTGTGCATTTGCCATGCCCAAACCAGCATAAATATTTGCGTAATTGGGATTGTTTTGATGCGCTTTTTCGAAATACTTAATCGCTTCGGTAGCCTTATTTTGTCGGAGCAAATTAGCGCCAATATTGTTAAGTGCAATATAATCTTTAGGATTGTTTTTAACTACTTGATCATAAAAAATCATAGCACCCTCCACATCATCCAAATCGCGGGCATAAATATTACCCATCATAATTAAGGCATAATTGTTTTGTGTATCCCATTTTAGGGCATCAATTAAAGTATTGATGGCTAAATTAGGATGACCTTCATCGGATAAAATTTGTCCGAGAATACGATGATACTCCGATTTAGAAGGGTTTTGTGCAATTAATTTTTGCAACAAAGGTTTTGCTTGTGCATAGTTACCTTTTTCGCACCACTGGATAACTTGCTGATAATCTTTTTCTTCGGAAGATTTTAATGGGGTTTTAAAAGAGATAACTGCAACATTATCTTGAATTTCTACTTGAGGAACAACACCCTCGTGGGTATAGTAATTTTGTAACTCATTGATTATTAAGTTTTTACCCCCCCCTTAAGATTAGGGAAAAGTGCAAAGAAAAAATCATCTAAAGGATGAAAAATTTGCATCATATACATTTATTTTTTTGGCAAATAACCACACCACACCACATCAACTACACAATAAGCAATATTACAGTTTTGTGCTTAAAAATAAAAATTTAGTAGCATCTTTTAATTAGGGAAAAATTTGAAGAAAGACTAAACTAATTTATGATTTATAAATCTTTATTTTTAATTAAATTATTCTCCATAAATATTAATAAATAATTTAAATTGATTTTTAAATAAATTTAAAGTTTTAAAATAAAAATAATTAATTTTGTTTTTTATTATAAAAACTATTCATGAAAATACAATTATCACCACAAGATATTAAAAGCATTGTTGAATTAGGCGAAGGGTATCATGCCGAATTTAAAATACGTGTACCTAGTAAATTAAAAGAAATTACAGAAGAAATTTGTGCTTTTGCAAATTCGGTTGGTGGTGTATTATTAATTGGAGTAAGCGATGATAATGTTATTGAAGGTGCTACAATTGATAACAATAAGCGATCGGCTATTTTAAATGCTATACACGATATTAAACCTTATTTACCAGTAAAGTTTTATTCGGTTGAGGTAGAAGATAAAACTGTTTGGGTAATTGAAGTAGAATCAGGAGCACAAAAACCTTATGTTTTATCGGGAGCTATTTATGTAAGACAAGGTCCTAATACTCAAAAATTAATTGATATAGATCAAATACACTCTTTTTTCCAAAATACCAATCGGATATATTTTGATGAAACACCCTGTAAGGATTTTGCAATAAAAGATGAATTTGATTATGAATGGTTTGAAGAATTTAAAGTATTAGGGAAATTATCAAAAAGTGTTAGCGAAAAACAAATTCAAAATAATTTGAAATTATTTTTACCGGATGAAAATTTTAAAATGGGAGGTGTATTGTTTTTTGGGAAAAATCCCGAAAAATATATCGAAACGGCTTCTATAAGATGTTTAGCTTTTGAGGGAATCAATAAAACAACTATTTTGGATGACAAAATTTACCATGGTGCATTAATGAAACAATATATACAAGCTATGCAATGGCTAAAGGGTAAATTAAATGTGAGATACGAAATTGATGGAGGCGGACCAAGAAAAGAACATTGGGAAATTCCCGAAACTGCTTTAAAAGAAGCTATTATAAATGCTCTTGCGCATAGGGATTATTACGACAAAGGCGCACGGATTAGCATTGAAGTATTTCCTGATAGAGTTGAAATAACAAATCCTGGTGGTTTAAGCAATGCGATAACCGAAGCAGAATTTGGAACCAAAAGCCATAGCAGAAACCCTCTTATTTTTGGTTTGTTTGTAAGGATTAACATGGTGGAACAAATTGGCTCGGGTATTGGTCGAATTCGTGATTTAATAACTAAAGCAAAGCTACCTCAACCGCAATTTAAAACCGAAGGAATGTTCACAGTGGTTTTTTCTCGAATCAAAAAAAGTTCGGGGAAAAGTTCGGGGAAAAGTTCGGGGAAAAGTTCGGGGAAAAAATGGACTGAAGTTATCCAAATCATAAAAGAAAAAACTCAATTAAAACTAAACAAAAGTAGTATAATGATATTGGAATTGGTTTACAATAATCCTGCTATAACTATACCCGAAATGGCTAGTATAATTGGAATAACACAAAGAGGAATTGAAAAGAATATCAAAAAATTAAAAGGACAAAATTTAGTTCAACGAATTGATGGGGAAAAAGGTGGGTATTGGAAATTAATAATTGATTGATTGATTTTTAATATTTTCTGATGTATACTCGATTTGATTTAATCGAATAGAAATTTCCAAGTTTCAAATCCATAATATACTCAAACAAAAAAGTCGGTGTTTTGGCACCGACTTTTTTTGAAATTGTTTTGTTGAATTTTAACTTCCGCACATTTCGCAACCTTCTGGGTTATCTAGGGAACAAGAGATTTCAGCTTCTCTTTGGTCTTTGGAAACCGCAACAACAGGTTCTTGCAAGCTTGCTTTATCTACTGTAAATTGTATAGCATCTCTAGCAGCTTTTGTTCTTAGGTAGTACATACCTGTTTTTAAACCTTTTTTCCATGCGTAAAAGTGCATTGAGGTTAATTTTGCAAAGTTAGGGCTATCGATAAAGATATTTAATGATTGAGATTGATCGATAAACGCACCACGATCTGCCGCCATATCTAAAATATCTTTTTGTTTAATTTCCCAAACAGTACGGTATAATTCTTTGATATTATTAGGCACTTCTGGGAAGTCTTGGATAGAACCATTTGCAGCAATTAATCTGTTTTTCATACTATCGCTCCATAAGCCTAATTTTACTAAATCTTTTAATAAGTGTTTGTTCACCACAGGGAACTCACCAGATAAAGTACGGCGCGAATAAATGTTTGAAGTATAAGGCTCGAAACACTCGTTGTTTCCTAAAATTTGTGAAGTAGATGCTGTTGGCATTGGAGCAACTAATAAAGAATTACGAACACCATGCTCCTTAATTTCGTCTCTCAATACATCCCATTCCCATCTGTTAGATGCTTGCACACCCCACATATCAAATTGGAAAATGCCTTGAGAAATTGGCGAACCTTTATACGTTTCGTAAGGACCTTCTGCTTTAGCTAAATCTTTTGAAGCTGTTAAAGCTGCATAATAAATAGTTTCGAAAATATCCTTATTTAACTGTTTTGCTTCATCTGAAGTAAAAGGATAACGCATTAAAATAAAAGCATCTGCTAAACCTTGTACACCTAAACCAATTGGACGGTGGCGTAAGTTAGAGTTTTTAGCCTCTGGTACAGGATAGTAGTTGTTATCGATGATTCTGTTTAAGTTAATTGTTGCTTGGTAAGTAATTTCAAACAATTTATCGAAATCAAATTTACCTTTTTCTACAAATTTAGGTAAAGCAATAGATGCTAAATTACATACTGCAACTTCATCTGGTGCTGTATATTCTACAATCTCCGTACATAAGTTAGAGCTTTTAATTGTACCTAAATTCTTTTGATTAGATTTTTCGTTACAAGCATCTTTGTACAACATGTAAGGTGTACCAGTTTCGATTTGAGATTCTAAGATAGCAAACCATAATTCTTGTGCTTTAATAGTTTTTCTTCCTTTATTTTCTTTCTCGTAACGCGTATATAAAGCTCTAAATTCTTCACCGTAACAATCGGATAAACCCGGACATTCGTTCGGACACATTAATGTCCAATCTCCATCAGATTCTACTCTTTCCATGAATAAATCATTTGTCCATAAGGCAAAAAATAAATCTCTTGCTCTATTTTCTTCTTTACCATGATTTTTACGTAAATCTAAAAAGTCGAATATATCCGCATGCCAAGGCTCTAAATAAATAGCAAAAGAACCTTTTCTTTTACCACCACCTTGGTCTACGTATCTTGCTGTATCGTTGAATACACGCAACATTGGGATAATACCGTTAGAAGTTCCGTTGGTTCCTTTGATATAGGATCCTGTTGCGCGAATATTATGAATAGCTAAACCAATTCCACCAGCAGATTGTGAAATTTTAGCACATTGTTTTAATGTATCGTAAATTCCATCAATACTATCTTCTTTCATTGTTAATAAGAAACAAGAAGACATTTGAGCTTTAGGTGTACCAGCATTAAATAGAGTAGGTGTAGCGTGTGTAAACCAACGCTCACTCATTAAATGATAAGTTTTGATTGCCGATTGAATATCCTCTTTGTGAATACCAATAGAAACACGCATCAACATGTGTTGAGGACGCTCTACAATTTTACCATTGATTTTTAATAAATATGAACGCTCAAGAGTTTTAAATCCAAAATAATCGTAAGCCATATCTCTATCATAAATAATAGCCGAATCCAATTCTTCAGCATTTTTCATGATAATTTCATATACATCCTGTGCTATTAAAGCAGCATTTTTATTAGTTTTTGGATCGATGTAATGATACAAATCACTAATAGTTTCGGCAAAAGATTTTTTAGTGTTTTTGTGTAAATTAGATACAGCTAATCTGGATGCCAATAAAGCATAATCTGGATGTCTGGTAGTTAAAGATACACAAACTTCGGCAGCTAAATTATCTAATTGAACAGTAGTTACACCATCATAAATACCCTCGATTACTCTCATGGCAACTAAAGTAGAATCCACAATAGGATCTAAATTATAGCACAATTTAGTAATTCGGGCAGTTATTTTATCAAATTTAACCGACTCTTTACGGCCATCTCTTTTAACAACGAACATAATTTTTTTTGATATTTAATTTAGTAATATAATGAATTGTTTTGTTTTTTATTTGATTAGAAATCAACATCCATTCTAAATGCGTTATCTTCTTTATCGGATTTTACACCAGCTTTTTGGTATTCACCCACACGTTTTTCGAAGAAATTAGTTTTTCCTTGTAATGAAATTAACTCCATGAAATCGAATGGATTAGTTGTATTGTATAATTTAGGAATGTTTAATTCTTGTAACAATCTATCAGCACAAAACTCGATGTATTGAGACATTAATTCGGCATTCATACCAATTAATCTTACAGGTAAAGCATCACATACAAATTCTTTTTCAATCTCTACAGCATCTGCAATAATTTCTCTAACAACATTAGGATCCAATTTGTTTACTAAATGTTTGTTGTATAATAAACAAGCAAAATCACAGTGTAAACCTTCATCTCTAGAAATTAATTCGTTAGAGAAGGATAAACCAGGCATTAAACCACGTTTTTTCAACCAGAAAATAGAACAGAAACTACCAGAAAAGAAAATACCCTCTACCGCTGCAAAAGCAATTAAACGCTCAGCAAAATTTCCGTTAGATATCCAACGTAAAGCCCAATCAGCTTTTTTCTTTACACAATCTACATTGTCGATTGCT
Source organism: Bacteroidota bacterium (assembly GCA_041191385.1). Classification (GTDB taxonomy): domain Bacteria; phylum Bacteroidota; class Bacteroidia; order Flavobacteriales_C; genus JBEEPA01. The sequence goes on from JBEEPA010000017.1 coordinate 12,507, forward strand.
TTTAATAAATAATCTTTTTCTTTTTTATCCTTGATTAAAGTATCAATTAATAACGAATAAGTTTCGGAATGGATATTTTCCATCATGATTTGGAAACCATAAAAGAACTTAGCTTCGGTATATTGAACTTCGGATAAGAAATTTTCTGCTAAATTTTCGTTTACAATACCATCTGATGCAGCAAAAAATGCTAATACATGTTTGATAAAGTGGCGCTCGTTATCGTTTAACTTATTTTCCCAATCATTGATATCGCCAGATAAATCGATTTCTTCTGCAGTCCAAAAACTTGCTTGTTGATTTTTGTACATTTCCCAAATATCGTTGTGTTCGATAGGGAACAATACAAAACGATCGTTAGATGGTTCCAAAATAGGCTCGAAAGCCGAATTTTGTATAGGCGTATTCGCTGGTAGAATTTCGTTTAAATTCACCTCATTGTTTTGCGATACTACGTTTTTGTTTTCGTTAATCATAACT
>JBEEPA010000018.1:0-5191 GCA_041191385.1 Bacteroidota bacterium
AGAGGCTGGAAAATTAGACGCTTGTATTATCGTAAAAGAAGCATCTAGGCTTACACGTTATCCGTTGTTAATGGAACACATTATTTCACAGCATATTAATTTTATTGCTAGTGATTCACCAAATGATGACACTACATTATTAAGAATTAAAACGGCTTTAAATGCTCAGGAATTAATGAAAGTTTCTGAACGTACATATAACGCTTTACAGCAGAAAAAACTTAGAGAAGGTGGGAGATTAGTTAAGGTAAATAACTCCACCGCAGAAGGAAGATTAAAGGGCTTAAAAACGATTCAGAAGAACGCTAAAGAAGCAAATCTTCAGGTTTGGGATAAAGCACAAGATTTAGCATCTAAACTAAATAAAGAGGGTAAAAGACAGTATCCAACATTAAGTAGTATAGCAGAACGTTTAAATCAATTGGGTTATACCACCTCACTTGGTAAATCTTTTTCACCAATGACGGTAAAAAGACTGTTGGAAAAGGAGTTTTAAATTATATTAAGATTTGTTGAGTTGGTCCAACAATTTGTGAATAATATAATTTTTATCAATTCCTTGTTTTTCAAAAAAATCAATAATTGTATTCAAATTGGTGTAAGTAGGCTCTTTAATATCTTCCCATTTAAAAGGAGAACCATTTTCCAGTTCAGAAAAATAAACATGATTAAAAAATATTTCTTTTTTAAACTTAAATAAATCCGCTACCAATACTTTTTTCAAAACTAAATTCGAATTTGCTGTATCGGGATTTAAGACAACATTTATCCCAGAATACCCAGCTTGAACAGATGGGTATGCAATAGCATTTATTTCTTTTTTTTCTAACATCATTTCACCAAAAAGTGCAGAAATCGCATATTCATTATTGATATTTGCTTTTTTTGAAAATTCTTTTCCAATAAGTCTTATAAATTCAATTTGTTCATCATCAAGATTTAATGAATTTTTGAATTGATTAAATTTTTGAATTAATTCTTCATTTTTTTTGATTGCTTCTTGATTTTCAAAATCTGGAACAATAATCATAGCTTCCATATCTTCCTTAAATTCCCACATTCCGATAGTGAATCTTTCAAAACCATCTAAATCTTCACGGAATAATTTACTAGTTTCTGCAACACTTATTAAATAGCCATCAATATTTTCGTCTTTTACAGGTTTTGAAATTGAACCATAAAATTTACTTGATTGCGGAAAATTTACCCTTCCAAACGAATTGATGTTTTTTAAGTCGGTTCTAAATGAAATATCTTTTTCAAAATAATACAAATCAGAAGGGGGTGAGTTTTTTCTACAGCGATAAATAGCTCTACCTTTATTTAATTTTAAAAAAATTACTGGCATTTTATCAGCAGACATAAAATCTTTTTCTAGCTGATTAATATCTAAGTTTTTAAAATTAAAATTCTTTAGCTTTTCATTGATGTATGCCATTTTACTTGCCATAATTCTTTTTTTAAACGATAAAATTACAACATGATTTCTTATTTTTTAAAACGTATTTTCATACACATCATAATAGTTTAATAGGTTCGATAGTTCTTCAATACCCGCAACTAACGAAAGCATCAGTTTTTACTGATGCTTTTTTTTTGAATTAATTTAAGTTTTTTTCATGAAAATTTTTTCATAAAATATCTACTTAAAAATATCTTTAATAGTTTAACGATTATTTATTAATTTCGGGAATTTAAATCGAATTTTATGATCAAAAAAATTGGTAATGCTTTATTGGTAGTTTCTGTTGCCGCGGGTTTAGTTTTAGGATTCTTATATTATAACTTATTTCTTAAAAATATTAATTTTCCTGATGAAAAATTATATGTTTATGTTAAAACCAACTCCACTTTTGAAGATGTTTTGGAGTATTTAGATGAACATAAAATTGTATCGAACAATATAGTATTTAGAGAGTTTGCAAAATTACGTAATTTACATAATAATATTCATCCAGGTAGATATACTATTCCTAAAGGGATGAGTAAAAACGAATTAATTTTATTGTTGCGCTCTGGCCAATCCGATGAAATTACAATCACTTTTTATAATCTAAAAAACTTAAAAGAACTTACCGAACATGTGAGTAAATATATTGAAGCAAAAGAATCGGATTTGTACGATTTGCTCACTTCGCCTCATACACATCAAAAATTAGGTTTCAACAAAAACAATTTTATTAGTTTGTTTATTCCAAATTCGTATAGATTTTACTGGAATACAACTGCCGAAGATTTTTTAAACCGAATGCAACAAGAATATAAAAACTTTTGGAACGATGAACGTAAAAATAAAGCCCGTAATATGCGATTAACTCAGGCTCAAATAAGTACACTTGCTAGTATTGTTCAGGCGGAACAAGCTGAACGTGAAGAAGAATGGCCTGTAATTGCTGGTTTGTATTACAATCGTTTACAACAAGGAATTAAGTTACAAAGCGATCCTACGGTGATTTATGCTGTGGGTGACTTTAGTATTCGCAGAGTTTTACACAAGCATCTTCAATACAATTCGCCTTATAATACCTATTATTATCAAGGTTTGCCTCCCGGACCTATCCGTATCAGTTCTATTAAAGCTATCGATGCAGTTTTAAATCATCAAAAACACAATTACATTTACATGTGTGCTAAACCAAAAAGTGGTGGTTTACATGTATTTACAGCATCCTACGACGAGCATTTAAAAAATGCCCGTAATTTCCAAAATCATTTAGATAATCTGAATATTAAAGAATAATTTTTTTTACCTTAGTAAGGTATATTTAAATTATGGAAATTAGTTTTACATCCAAAGAAGAAAGTAAACGTTTACAAGAGGAAGCGTTTTTAAAACTGAGTCCGGAGGAAAGATTTAGAGCGTTTATTAAATTATCAATTTTTATGAATGGTTTTAACACAGAAAAGCCCGAAGAAGATAAGGGTAATTTTGTAATCCAACTTCCGCCAAAAAATGGAAATTCATGATTGAATGGGATAAAAGTATTTTAGAATTTATTGAACTTTGCAATAAGTATAATGTTAAAATGTTGCTAATTGGTGGAGGAGCAGTAAATTTTTATGGTTATCAAAGGCATTCGGCAGATTTGGATTTTTGGATTTCAACAGATGACAATAATTTACAAAATTTGATATCCGTTTTACAAAAATTAGGTTACGATATAAACGAATTTCCAAACGAAATACAGGAGCAAAAACAAAATATTTCTTTAAAATTTTCGCCTACATCTTTAAATATCGAATTAATTACTAAGTTTGACGTAAATAAATCTTTTGAAGAAGCTTTTATAATTGGAAAAGATAGTTTTTACAAAGGTTTTCCTCAATCTAGATATAAGGTAATTGATTATAACGATTTAATTTTAAGCAAAATTAAAGCTAGTCGTCCAAAAGATTTGTTGGATATACAAGAACTAGAAAGATTAAAAGAAAAAAAATCCTAAATATTCCACATTTTTTACCCATACGATATTGTAATTAAGTAAATCAATTTAAAACTTTTGATTACTTTTGCCAACGTTATTATTTTTTAATCTAAATATTGAAATATGAGTGCTAATTTATCTGCGTTACAAGAAAAATATTTGCAAGCAAAAGCTAAAAATTTGGCTTTAGATATGACAAGAGGAAAGCCAGGTGCTGAACAATTGGATTTAAGCTTAGATATGCTTAATTTGGTTACAGCAATGGATTATAAAACTGCTAAAGGTGAAGATCCACGTAATTATGGTGGTTTGGATGGTATTGCAGAAACTAAAGAATTTTTTAGAGAGTTTTTAGAAACAGATAGTGCGGATGAAGTAATTGTGGGCGGTAACTCTAGCTTAACTTTAATGCACGATACTATTGCAAAATGTATTTCTCATGGTACAGTGGATAGCGCAAAACCTTGGGGTAAGGAGGAAAAAATTAAATTTTTATGTCCGGCTCCTGGTTACGACAGACATTTCGCGATTACAGAACATTTTGGTTTTGAGTTAATTACTATCGAAATGACTAACCAAGGTCCGGATATGGATATGGTTGAAAAATTAGTTGCTTCGGATGCAAGTATTAAAGGTATTTGGATTGTACCAAAATATAATAATCCAATGGGTACATCGGTATCGGATGAGGTGGTAGATAGATTAGCAAAAATGAAAACTGCTGCAGCTGATTTTAGAATTTTTTGGGATAATGCATACATTGTTCATCATTTGTCTGATAACGAAGATGTTGTGAAAAATTTATTACATGCTTGTAAAGTAAATAACAATGCTAACCGTGTATTTATTTATGGATCTACATCTAAAATAACTTTTGCTGGTGCGGGTATTGCGGCAATGGGAGGATCGGTTGCTAATATGGATTGGATGCGTAAACATTTAAGTTTTTCAACTATTGGTCCAGATAAAATTAACCAAGTTCGTCATGCGAGATTTTTCGGGAACTTTGATGGTTTGAAAAAACATATGAAAAAACATGCTGCTTTAATTAAACCTAAATTTGATATCGTAATTGATATTTTACAAAAAAACTTAGGGGGTAAAAATTTAGCTACATGGACCAATCCTAACGGTGGATATTTTATTTCTTTAAATACGAACGAAGGTTGTGCAAAACGTGTTGTTAAATTAGCTGCAGAGGCAGGTGTAAAATTAACTGCTGCAGGTGCAACGTTCCCTTACGGTAAAGATCCTAAAGATCAAAACATCCGTTTAGCTCCAACTTTACCTTCGGTAGAGGAAATTAAATTAGCAATGGAAATTGTTTGTTTATGTGTTGAGTTGGCTGATGCTGAAAAAAATGCTTAATATCTTTTAAAAAAAAGGAGCTGAATTATTGAATTTAAGCTCCTTTTTTTATTACTTTTATTGCTCATTTCAACAACTAATTGATTTTTTAAATAAAGTTATAGTGCTGCAAAAGCTTTATTTAAAGTACAGAAAAACAAATTAATGAAAAAAATTGGTTTAGACATTATTGGTTTATCCTACAGTCAAACCCAATCCGGAGCCTACGCTTTGGTATTGGCAGAAAAAAAAGGGAAACGCAGATTACCTATTATTATTGGTGGTTTTGAAGCGCAAGCAATTGCTATTGAATTGGAAGAAATGCGTCCAACCCGACCGTTAACACACGATTTATTTAAAACTTTTTCCGAAACCTTTAACATTCAATTAACCGAAGTTTTAATTTACAATTTGGTTGA
>JBEEPA010000019.1:0-3010 GCA_041191385.1 Bacteroidota bacterium
GCTAAATTATTAAGTTTAATAAAAAATCAAACTGGTTGTGACATTAATTTTCCTCATGATGGAGGAAGCCAAAGTATTCAAATAAAGGAAAATCAAATTAAAAATTTAGCAATAAAATATCTTGAGTTTTACAATAAAAATGTTTACTATTTCCCTACGGATTTACCTGAAGACATGATATGGGACGAAGATGTCGCTTCTCAACTATTAAAATTATTAAAACCAAATATTAACATTAATGAAATTATTGAAAAATCAAATAATTCTAAAGATTATTTATTTAATTTTTGTATTGAATGCTATGGTGTAAGTGCTCAATTCGAAAGTACGATATTACTTTTTACACAAAATTGGTTAAATAAAGAAGATAAGAATTTTATTTATTTAAAAGATTTTATAAATAAAATAAAACTATAATCCTATGCTCACTCATTACCAAAAAATTTCCATATTACAAAGCATTTTAAAAGATGTGGGAAAGGGTTATTCGGAGAGTTTTAAAACGGATGTTTTGTTTTATTTTGGGGATTTTGAGGTGGGGGATGTTAAGTTGGATTTTTTGAAGGGTTTGCAAGTTGAGGTGGAGATAAAGGCTAGGGTGGAGTTGTTGCTTTCTCAAATAGTCCTCAAATTTAATGAGGAGGAAGATAGTTTAGGGGATTTTATTTTTTATGAATTGAGTCGTAAGTAGGTTGAGAAAATTAAATAAGTCTAACAATTAATTGTTGAGTTTTTTAATTTTCACGCAAAGTTCACGAAGTTTTTCACGCCAAGATTCGCAAAGTTATCCTACGGCATAGATAGAATTGTTTAAAGTTGAGTTGGAAATATATGCTTGTAATCCGTTTCATCGGCTTTCCAACTCTAAAATTCCCTTACACAAAATCACCAATGTTTCCTACCCCAAAAAAGCGGTTAGTGGACTGCTGGCGTGGGCTTTGGAGGTTACGGGAGCAAGTTTTGCTTCGTATGCCATTCGTCCGGCTTCCACGGCAAGTTTAAATGCTTTAGCCATTTGTACTGGATTGTCGGATACGGCAATGGCAGTGTTAACCAAAACAGCATCGGCGCCAATTTCCATGGCTTTTGCAGCGTGTGATGGTGCGCCAATACCAGCATCTACAATTACAGGAACATTACTTTGTTCGATAATAATTTCGAGGAAATCGATAGAAACCAAACCTTTATTACTCCCAATTGGTGCGCCTAAAGGCATAACTGCCGCTGTGCCCGCGCTTTCCAACAATTTACACAAAACGGGGTCGGCGTGGATATAAGGCAAAACAATAAAACCTTTTTTTGCCAATTCCTCACAAGCTTTTAAAGTTTCTATAGCATCAGGTAAAAGATATTTTGGATCGGGGTGGATTTCCAATTTTAACCAATTGGTTTCCATTGCTTCCCTAGCCAATTCGGCAGCAAAAACAGCCTCTTTAGCGGTACGTGCGCCCGATGTATTGGGTAACAAATTAACATTGTTTATTTGCAAATGCGCCAATAAATCGTCGTTTTTATCCTTAATATCTACACGTTTTAGTGCCACTGTAACCAATTCGCTACCCGATGCCACCACAGCATCGTTCATTAATTGATTGTTTTTAAATTTTCCAGTTCCTAAAAATAATCTGGATTGAAAAGATTTATCGGCAAAATTAAAAGTATCCATAGTGTGTAGTGTAGTTAAATTAACCGCCTTGAGTGGCAGTAATAATTAAAATTTCATCGTTTTGTTGCAAAGTAAAATTATCCCAATTTGTTTTAGGAACAACCTCTTGGTTTACAGCAATAGCAATCCCTTTAGAGGGAAATTTTTGATTAGTAATGAGTTGGGAAACCGAACAATTGGGTTCGATATTTACCGTTTCGTTATTTACTTTTATTTGTATCATGAGATTAAAAATAAACTTTAGTAAATACCGTAAACGTATCCTTTTCCCTTCGTTTGCATTACCAAAATCAGGTTCAAAGGGTTTTTCTCAGCCAAACGGCACCCCTAAAGTGACTACGAATGTACGGGATTTTAATTAAATACTTACCTTTGTGTTTCGTTAAAATTATAAAAATGAGTCGAACTCCAACACATTCCGGTAAATTAATCATATTTTCTGCTCCATCTGGCGCTGGAAAAACTACTTTAGTGCATCATTTGTTAAGCAAAAAATTTGGTTTAGAATTTTCGATTTCTGCCACCACTCGCGCTATACGAAAAGGGGAAGTGGATGGAAAAGATTATTATTATTTAAGTATCGAAGATTTTAAGAAACGAATTGATAATAAGGAATTTGTGGAGTGGGAAGAGGTGTATGCAAATAATTTTTATGGTACCTTACGTACCGAAGTGGAGCGTATTTGGGCAAAAGGAAATCATGTGATTTTTGATGTGGACGTGGATGGTGGTTTAAATTTAAAACATGCGTTTAAAGATAAGGCTTTGGCTATTTTTGTGATGCCGCCTTCGTTGGAAAGTTTACGTGCCAGATTGGAAACCAGAGATACGGAAACGCCAGAATCTATTGAACGCAGAATGAAAAAAGCGCCGCAAGAATTGGAAAAATCTGTTGGTTTTGATAAAATTATTTTAAACGATGATTTGAATGAAGCTAAGAAAAAAGCTGAAACTTATGTAAGAGAATTTTTGCAACATTAGTTTTGGAGATTTCACGCAAAGTTCGCAGAGGTTTTCGCGCAAAGACCGCTAAGAGTTTTTCGCAAAGTTCGCAAAGAATTTTAAGTTTAATTAGTTTGGCTTAAAAATTAAAAAAGTTTTTACTCCCCACTCCGTCCTGCGGACACCTCACCCGGAAATGGGCAAGGAGCTATAGGTGTGCTACCGCACATTTTTTTATATTGCTACCGCATTTTTTTATAATAGCGAAGCTATTTTTTTGAGAGTGTACGTAACTCCTTCTATGTGTAACTCCAAATGTAACAGGTAATTTTTTTTAAAATATTTAAATTTTATTTTAGGTCATAATAATTCCATTATGGTTCTTTTTATATCTTAACAACA
>JBEEPA010000020.1:0-6005 GCA_041191385.1 Bacteroidota bacterium
CAATCTACTATTTTTTTAAACCCATTTGTACTAAAATGAAAAATTCCGTTTCGTATATTTTCTATACGTTCCATAGGTGTTTCATCACTTAAACCCATTCGCGGAATTTTATAAAAATCTAAACTATTTTTCGGATAAAAAACATTACCTGGATGATTTAAAAAACCAGTTTTATAACCAACTTTTTGCAAAATTTCATATTCGCGTTTTCCTGCATCATTTAAAGAGCCATAAGGATAAACAAAATGATGAATTTTTTGTTGAATATACTGTTCTATTTCTGCTTTATTATCTCTAATCTCTTTTTCGGCAACCTCAATATTTTGTGCTTTCAACGACAAATGATTTAATGTATGTCCGCCAACTGTTACCAAAGGATGATTGTTTAAAACACGAATATCATCCCAAGATAAAGCCAAACTTTTTCGCCAATTTTCATTTAATTTTTCCCCATCCAACACCATAGTTTTTACCCAATCGTTAAATTGTTGATGAGTATACGACTTAACAATTTCTCTAACTTTTACACTATTTTTTTTAGCCTCAACAACGTTATCCCACTTAAAAACTGTTCCATCTAAAACTTCTATTTGCGAGCAATTTAACATGTGATTTTCCATTAAATACCACCAATAATTTGCCGTTTGATTTGGAAAACAAGAGGTAATAAAAATACTTAATGGAACCTGATGTTTTTCTATAACAGGTAATCCATAAATTAAATTATCCTTATAACCATCATCAATAGTTAAAACCACAAACTTATTTTTAGGCTTAAAATTCCTTTGCAAACAATTCAGCAGCTGTTCTACACTCCAAAATTCGTAGTTATTTTGTTTAAAATATACAATCCACTTTTCCAAACCTTCTGGAGTAATTGCTAAACTTTTGTTCCAGTTAAACTCGTTTTTTTGTTCCAAAGGAAGTACTCTATGCAACATAAAAACATGACCTAAACCTCCCCAAATTTTTTGTGAAATTTTACCTTTGGTTTTAACTAAAAGCGCTAAGGTTTTATTATGAATAAAATTATTTTGCATTACAAATTAGTAATTTACCCAGTCCACCCCCTTTTTTAGTAACTCAAGTGTTTCTTCTTCTTTAGATTGTGCTTTGGGTATAAAATTATATGGCCATGAAGCATTATGAGGTAAACTCATTAAAATACTTTCAATTCGACCATTGGTATCCAAGCCAAACTTTGTACCTTTATCATATACTAAATTAAACTCTACATAACGTCCTCTTCGGATATTTTGCCATTGTTTTTGTTCGGGCGTAAATTTTTTACCTCTATTTATAGAAATTAAATTGGTATAAATTGGAGCAAATGCATTACCTACAGCTTGCACAAATTCAAATCGATTTTGCAAACTAAATTCCTCAGTATTTTGTAATCTATCAAAAAAGATTCCTCCAACTCCTCTAGTTTCATTTCGATGTTTAATAAAAAAATAATCATCTGCCCATTTCTTAAACTCTGGATAGTAATTCGAATTAAATTCGTTGCAAACAGATTGTAATTGTTGATGAAACCAAGCAGCTTGTGATTTATCAATATAATGAGGTGTTAAATCTATTCCTCCACCAAACCAAGCAGCAACTATATCTTTATCGTCACTCTCTTTTTTCGTTTCAAAATAGCGAACATTCATGTGTATAATTGGCACATTAGGATTATTAGGATGCATTACTATTGATACTCCTGTAGCAAAAAAATGAGCCACCTCTAAACCTAAAGCTTTAGCAATAATAGGAGGTAAAATACCTTCTACAGCACTAAAATTTACCCCACCTTTTTCTATAACATTTCCCAACTCCATTACACGGGATCTTCCTCCTCCGCCTTCTGTGCGCTCCCAAACATCTTCTTTAAATTTTGCTAATCCATCAGCCTCTTCCAAAGCAGCACAAATTTGATCTTGTAAGTTTTTGAAATACTCTGTAACCTGTAACTTAAAATCCATTAGTGCACTTTTGTAAATTTGTAATTATTGTATTTATAAACCGAACTTGCAGTGTTTTTTAATCCACCCGAGCCATCTGCCTTAGCAAAATAATAATCCATTAACATACCTGTTAATTTTTTATTTTCTAAACCACTGGTAGTATAATTTTTTGCACCAATTAAAGGTTTAAAATTTACCCATGCAGCATCAAAACCAATCATTGCATAAAAACTCATATCCACACCACATTTATTAAAATATTTAGATAAAATCTCTGGAAATTCTCTTTGATAATACATATAATTTAAACTTCCTGCAATATGAATATTTAATTCTTCCCAATGAATTATATCTATATTTTTAAAATCAACCCATTCTTCTGTTCCAAATACTTCAATATTTAAAGATTTTTTACTGTATAATTTGTTAACCAAACGCGATGGATAGCTTTCTTCATCGTTCAGAACCCAAACTGCATTTTTAGAGCCATCAATTAAATTATTTAAAGGCTGAAAAATTCCTTCAGCTAAATGTATTTTAATAGATGAATTTTTACCAGATAAATAAGATTTCATTTTTTCGGCAAGCTTAGCATCACCTGTTTCGTAGGCTATTACTACGTTTTGTCCCGAGTAATTTTTAGCTAAATAATCGGCAGTTGCGTAATATTTTCTATCATTATCAGGACGCATTCTTACTGATGTTGGTAAATTTTTAATTACTTCATCATTTTTACCTAAAGGATTTATAATTAATATATTTTTTTCTTTAGCATATTTGGCTAAAATTTTAAATTCGGGTGTATAAATCGGACCAATAATCACATCTGGTTTGCCAATACTTTTATTCGAAATTAAGCTTTTAACATATGCTGTATCGTTACTTGTATCAATTACTTTAAGCTTAACCTTCAAACCTAAATCTTTTAATGTATCTAACGCCAATAAAAATCCATTATAAAACTCTAAGGACAATTGTGTGTCCTCATTAATTTTTTTCTTCTCCGTATCCCAAGTAACCGTTTTTAATTTTAAAGGCAAAAAAACTAAAACTTCAATATACGATGTTTCAATTCCTGAATTATTTCGATAAATTGGTATAGGAGTTTCAACTACTTCTTTTACATTTTCTTGCTGTGGCTGAGGTTTAGGTTTATCGATTGTTTTATTTTTTAAACCTACTATTACCTTTTCGCCAACTTTAAGTCCGTTTTGAACCACAGCTGGATTCCATGCCAAAAAATCTTTTTCGGAGATGCTATATTTCTGAGTTATACTAAAAATTGTTTCCTTTTTTGCAACGGTATGTTGAGTTTGATTTTCATCGATTTTTGGTTGAATCAACTCTTTACTAGCTTGTTTTTCTTTTTCTTTTTCTTTTTTAGCAGACTTAGGATTAACGCCAACATTAATTTCAGTACCTGCTTTTAATCCTTTTTCTTGTAAACCCGGATTTAATAAAAAAATAGAATCGGTTGTGATTTTATATTTCCTAGTAATGGCATACAAAGTTTCTTTTTCTTCAACCTTGTGAGTTAAGTATTTAGTTGTAGATTCAGAATTAGATTCTATAGGTTTTTCAGAACCATTATTTTGATCTAAATGAGGAACTTTTACAAAATCACCTATATCCAACTTTTCTACAAATTCGGGATTTGCTTCTTTCATTTGGGCAAATGGGACATTGTATAAACGCCCCAAACTTGCCAAAGTTTCTCCTGCTTGTACCTTGTGAATTGAATATTTTTTTTGTTGTACAACAACAATACTATCCGTTTGAATTTGAGCATTTAAACCCAAAGAAATCAAACAAAAAATAAACAAAAAACTATGGTATATCTTAATCATATTTTAAATTTTATGGAAACAATTATATTGTTAATCAAATACTATTCCCATTCGATAGTTGCAGGTGGTTTAGAGCTAATATCATACACTACCCTATTTACTCCTTTTACTTTATTAATAATATCATTAGATACCTTTGCTAAAAACTCATATGGCAAATGTACCCAATCCGCCGTCATACCATCTGTAGAAGATACAGCACGTAAGGCTACTACATGTTCATAAGTTCGCTCATCACCCATTACTCCTACACTTTGAACTGGTAAAAATATTGCGCCCGCTTGCCAAACTTGATCATACAAACCACTATTTTTTAAGCTCTCTATAAAAATTGCATCTACTTCTTGTAAAACTCTAACTTTTTCTTTTGTAATTCCACCTAATATACGAATTGCCAAACCTGGTCCAGGGAAAGGATGCCTACCGATAATTTCCTTAGAAATTCCTAATGATTTCCCAACTGCTCTAACCTCATCCTTAAATAAAGAACGTAAAGGTTCTACAATTTTAAGTTTCATAAAATCTGGCAAACCTCCTACATTGTGGTGCGATTTTATGGTTGCACTCGGTCCGTTTACAGATACAGATTCGATAACATCAGGGTAAATAGTACCTTGGGCAAGCCATTTTACATCGGTAATTTTATGTGCTTCATCATCAAAAACTTCAATAAAAGTTCCCCCAATAATTTTTCTTTTTTTCTCAGGATCAGACACTTCGTGTAATGCATCTAAAAATCTATCTTTAGCATTTACACCAACCACGTTTAAACCTAAGTTTTTGTATTGATCTAAAACAGATTCAAACTCATTTTTACGTAACAATCCATTATCTACAAAAATACAATACAAATTTTTACCAATAGCTTTATGTAACAATACCGCAGCAACACTACTATCCACACCACCAGATAAACCTAAAACTACTTTATCGTTACCAATTTGTTGCTTTAATTCGGCTATAGTTTTATCAATAAAAACTTCACTTGTCCACGCTTGTTTACTTCCACAAATATTTACAACAAAATTTTTAATTAAAGTTGCCCCATCAGTTGAGTGATAAACCTCTGGATGAAACTGGATACCAAAAGTTAATGTATTTTCAATTTGATAAGCAGCCACACGAACATCATGAGTACTTGCTATTACTTTAAAATTTGATGGAATTTCTATAATAGTATCACCATGCGACATCCAAACTTGGGAGCCATTTGGAATATTATCCATTAAAGCATTTCCAAAATCCACAAATGATAAATTAGCTCTACCGTACTCTCTAATTTTAGATGGTGCAATACGTCCACCATGAGCATGAGCCAAATATTGAGCGCCAAAACAAACTCCTAACAAAGGCAATTTATTTAAAATATTTTCCAAATTTGGAAAAGGTGGTTTTTCATCTAAAACAGAAGATGGACTTCCCGACAATATTACCCCAATAAAATCGTTGTTGATTTCTGGAATTTTACTGTACGGATGTATTTCACAATACGTATTTAATTCTCTTACTCGTCTCGCAATCAATTGAGTATATTGCGAGCCAAAATCTAATATTAATATTTTTTCTTGCATGGGTGCAAAAATAATATAATTGATTGAATTAGTTTAACAAACCACAAAAAGGTTTTAAATTATTTATCTACATGTAAATTTTAAAAACCTTTACAACAGAAATTAGATTAAATTTAAGCGTTCCAATTTTTTTAGTTAAATCGAAATAATAAAAAAACACCAATAAACTAGTAAAAGGGCATTTCCTCCCGGAAATAACCCTTTTACCTTAACCAAACCACAAAAAAAATCTTTAGAATAATTTAAATCTTGTTCCAGGATGACAGTTAGGACCATGTTGTAAGTATCCAAAGTTTAAGTTAAACTCTAAAACTAAAGCAACAAATAAATTTCTGTAAGGCTTATAAGTATAATCTGTAGCATCAGCTGGTTTATAAATTGCATAACCTCTATCCGCATTAATATCTACTAAAGGCATTGTAGCTCTAAAACCTAAGTTAAAACCAAATGCACTTGCACCACCAATATATTGTCCGCCACCAATTACTAAATCGTAACTCGATTTTACAAATTCGCTAGTAACATCATTATCTCCAGCAGTAACTGATTGAATCAAGCTAATTTGCGGTCCAATTTCTAAATACCCTCCATTATCAGAATTTTTACGGTACATAATAGGAATTTGAGTAATTTTAAAA
>JBEEPA010000021.1:0-13126 GCA_041191385.1 Bacteroidota bacterium
CCTGATTTTAAAAAACTAAAGCAAAGTTAGTTTATGATCTATGGATTAAAGGTAAAATTAAACTCTCTAAACCGTTAAGTTTAATTTCGTAAATTAATTGCAATTGATTACCCAATTTTCCTTTTGGAAAGCCCTTGTTTTTAAGCCAAACCATATAATACTCCGGAATATGAATCAACAGTTTATCCTTGTATTTTCCATAAGGCATTTTGGTATTGGCAAGCTCAATTAATTCCTTTTGATTATCTAACATCTACTCGTGATCTTTGATAATATCCACCAAAGCATTTACCCAATAATCGTTAGCATTTAAACTTTCTACCAATTGTATTTTTTCGCCACCATTTTCTTCAAAAACTTCTTGATATTCCTCAGCAATTTCAATTGTAGTTTCCAAACAATCCGATACAAAAGCTGGAGAAAAAACCAACAATTTTTTAATGCCAGATTTTGCCATATTCACAATAGTTTCCTCGGCATAAGGTTGTAACCAAGGGTCTCGACCTAATCTACTTTGAAAAACTACTTGATAATCCGCTTCTGCTAAACCAATTTTTTCTGCAATTCTTCTTGTTGTTTCATAACAAGCCGAACGATAACAATACAATCTACTTTGAATATGTATACTAATACAATCCGATTCTTTACAACCAGGAACTTTACAAGATTTATTTATATGACGAATTGGAACACCGTGATAACTAAAAACTACTTTATCGTAATCCTTTGTATTGTATTTTTTAGCACTTTCTACAACTGCATTTATATAACTTGGATGCGTGTAAAAATGTGCCACAAAATTGATACTAGGAACAACTTCCCATTTTTTTACAATTTCCATCACACGCTCAATTGTTGAACCAGTTGTACTAGAAGCATATTGAGGATAAAGTGGCAAAACAATTATTTTTTGATAAGCTTTTTTCTCAATTTCTTTTAAAACATTTGGTAACGAAGGATTTTGGTAACGCATTGCATAATACACATCCAAACCTTGTAAAGCTTCGTCCATTTTTTTATGTAAATCCTCCAAATGATACAACAAAGGCGAGCCTCTATCCGTCCATAATTCCTTATAAGCTTTAGATGATTTACCCGAACGAAAAGGAGCGATTATTCCTTTCACCAACAAATTACGTGGCAAAGCAGGAATATCAATCACTCTTCTATCCATTAAAAATTCGCGTAAATACCTAGCCACATCGCCTCTATTAGGAGAATCGGGCGTACCTAAATTAATCAACAAAACCGCCTTGCGCATATTAAGGAAAATTAAGAAATAAAAAAAGGCTGTTTTTCAACAGCCTTTAAAAATATTAAATGTGTAAAGCTCTTTTGGCACTTGCATCTAAAGCAGCCTCTTTAAAGCTCTCTGTAAAAGTAGGGTGCGCATGGCAAATTCTACCTATATCTTCAGCTGTTGCTTTAAATTCCATTGCAACCACAGCTTCAGCAATTAAATCGGCACATCTTGGACCAATCATATGTACACCTAAAATTTCATCTGTTTCTTGATGAGATAAAACCTTGATAAAACCATCTATATCCATACTTGCACGAGCTCTACCGCTAGCTTTAAAAGGGAAGTTACCCACTTTAAAAGTCACGTTATCTGCTTTTAATTCTTCCTCAGTTTTACCCACAGCAGCAACCTCAGGCCATGTATATACTACACCTGGAATTAAGTTATGATCGATATGCGGTTTTTGTCCAGCCATAATCTCCGCCACATAAACACCTTCTTCTTCAGCTTTGTGTGCTAACATTGCACCACGAACAACATCACCAATTGCATAAATATTACCCACATTGGTTTTGCAATGTGCATCTACAACCACTCTACCTCTTTCATCCACGGCAACTCCAGCATTTTCCAAACCTAAATTTTCTGTAAAAGGTTTTCTTCCAACAGACACCAAACAATAATCACCTTTTAACTCGATTATTTCACCTTTAGCATTTTCGGCTCTTACAATTACCTCGTTACCAACATTGGTAACCTCAATAACTTTACATGATAAATGGAAATCAAAATCCAGATGTTTTTTCAATACTTTTTGTAATTCTTTACCTAAAGATTTATCCATAGTTGGAATGATACCAGGCATAAATTCTACCACAGAAACCTTAGAACCTAATCTGCCATAAACAGAACCCAACTCTAAACCAATTACACCACCACCAATCACAATCATATGCTTAGGTACTTCTTTTAATTTTAAAGCCTCGGTAGATGTAATTACTCTTTCTTTATCAATTTTTATAAACGGTAAAGTTGCAGGTTTAGATCCTGTTGCAATTACAATTTTATCAGTAGCATATTCGGTTTTTTCACCCGATTCAGCAGTAACCACCACTGTATTTTTATCTTTTAACGAACCAACACCTCTTAAAACTTCAATCTGATTTTTTTTCATTAAAAAATCTATACCACCACAAGTTTGCGCAACTACCTCAGCCTTTCTTTTGATCATTTGATCCAAATCCACTTTTAAATTGGTTAAATTAATACCATGATCTTTAAAAGTGTGTGCTGCATTGTAAAAATGCTCTGAAGAATCCAATAAAGCTTTACTAGGAATACAACCAACATTTAAACAAGTACCTCCTAAGGTATTGTATTTTTCTACAAGGGCAGTTTTAAATCCTAATTGTGCACAACGAATAGCACAAACATAACCACCAGGACCAGAGCCTATAACAACAACATCAAATTTACTCATTATATATTTTTTTAGTTTTTAAAAAATCGTTGCTAATTTAAGGAAACTAATGCATAGATTTACTTAATTTAAGAAAGTTTTTATCAAATACTTGATTATTTACCATGAACTAATTGTACTTTTGCGTTTGTTAAGATTATAATTTTGTAATTTTTTGATTCATAAAAATCTCCATATACATGAAAACTTTTGAAGTTCCAGAATTTTATAGAAGTCCGATAATTTCCCAAATTAAAAATATTCGTAAGGATTTAGATCCTAAAAAAAAGGATTTTACGCCTACTGTTTTGGATTTTGGAACGGTAAGATTTATTTTGGCGCGTCATTTTGGATTTTGTTACGGAGTGGAAAATGCTATCGAAATTTCCTACAAAGCCATCTCCGAAAATCCTGGTAAAAAAATCTATTTATTATCCGAAATGATTCATAATCCATCGGTTAACGCCGATTTACAAAGTTATGGAATCAGGTTTATTATGGATACTTCTGGCAAACAATTAATTTCTTGGGACGAAATTCATAAAGAAGATGTGGTGATAATTCCTGCTTTTGGAACCACTTTAGAAATCATGGAGATTTTGGATAAAAAAGGGGTTTTGGTTAACAGCTACAACACTACTTGTCCGTTTGTTGAGCGCGTTTGGAAAATGTCGGAAAAACTTGGAAAACAAGAATATACAATTGTAATCCATGGTAAATATAACCACGAAGAAACACGAGCAACGTTTTCGCATGCAGCACAAGATGGACCAGCAATTGTGATTAAAAACATTGAAGAAGCTGAGTTGTTAAGTAAATTTATTCGAAAGGAATTAGGCAAAGAAGAATTTTATAAAGTATTTGCAGGAAGATATTCCGAAGGTTTTGATCCCGAAATACACTTGCGAAAAATTGGTGTTGTAAATCAAACCACTATGTTAGCATCCGAAACAAAAGATATTGCAAATTATATTAAAAAAAATGTGGAGTTGGTATATGGCGAAGGCAAAGATAGTTTTGCAGATACTCGGGATTCTTTGTGTTATGCTACCAACGATAACCAAAGTGCTACTTTTGGTTTAATGGAACAATCGGCTGATTTAGCAATTGTTGTAGGAGGTTATAATAGCAGTAACACCACGCATTTAGCGGAGTTGTGCGAAGAAAAATATCCAACATATTTTATTAACTCCGACGATAAAATTTTGAGCGACAAAGAGATTTCGCATTTTAATTTCCATACCGAAACCGAATTGATTAGCAAAAATTATTTACCAAAAAAAGAAGTTGTGGAAATCATAATTACATCCGGCGCATCGTGTCCGGATGCACTGGTTGATAAAGTATTACAAAAATTATTAAGTTATTTCCCTGATTCAAAAAGTGTTGAATCAGTTATAAACGATGTGACAAATAAATACCAAAATTAATCACAGCTATTTTAGTTTAAAAAACGGATAAAATACAGATTTAATCAAATAAATCTGTACTTAAATATCTATCTCCCCTATCGCACACTATAAAAACGATACAACCTTTATCTAAAGTTGATGCAATTTTTAAAGCAGCAGTAAATGCGCCACCGCTGCTCATTCCCGAGAAAATCCCTTCTTGTAAAGCCAATTGTTTTGCATTTATTCTCGCTTCAGCCTCGCTAACATCAATGGTAATATCCACCATTTTTTCATCAAATATAGTTGGCATCATTTCCTTACTCCATCTACGAATCCCAGGTATTTTAGAACCCTCTGTTGGTTGTGTTCCTACGATTGTAACCGATGGATGAACTTCTTTTAAAAATTTAGAAACTCCCATGATTGTTCCCGTAGTTCCCATTGCCGATACAAAATGAGTAACTTCACCTTTTGTATCGCGCCAAATTTCGGGTCCGGTGGTTTTATAATGCATTCCGTAATTATCTTTATTTCCAAACTGATTCAGCATGAAATACTCGCCAGTTGCCACCATTTCATCTGCTAAAACTCTTGAATATTCGATAGTTTTAGCTGCAGGAGTTAAAATTACATTTGCACCAAAAGCACGCATGGTTTTAACACGCTCCTCGCTAGAGTCATCTGGCATAATCAAATTCATTTCAATACCAGTTAAACAAGCAATCATAGCTAAAGCAATACCAGTATTTCCGCTAGTAGCTTCTACTAATTTATCTCCAGGTTTAATATCCCCACGTTCCAAAGCACCCATAATCATTCCGTAAGCCGCTCTATCTTTTACACTTCCTCCGGGATTATGTCCTTCTAATTTTCCGTAAATTTTTACGTTTGGATAAGGATTTAACTTTTTAATTTCCACCAAAGGTGTATTACCAATTAAGTTTAACAAACTCATTTTTTATGCTTTAAAAATCAATGTATCTTTTTCGCCGTTTTCGTTCGACATGCTTGCGGTGTAATATACTTTAGAATCTGGTGGAATACTTCTGGTTAACCAAACATTCCCCCCTACTACACTACCCTTACCCACAACTGTTTTTCCGCCTAAAATAGTGGCTCCAGCATAAATCACAACGTTATCCTCTACTGTAGGATGGCGCTGAACATCCACATCTTTTTTATCCACACTTAAAGCGCCTAAAGTAACGCCCTGATAAATTTTAACCCATTTACCTATCACACAAGTTTCCCCAATCACCACTCCGGTTCCATGATCAATAAAAAAATACTCGCCTATGGTAGCTCCAGGATGAATATCGATTCCTGTAACCGAATGTGCATATTCCGACAACATTCTGGGAATAATTTCGATATGTTGAAGGTGTAAATGATGCGCTACACGATGTGCTGCAATGGCATGAAAACCAGGGTAAGACCTTACAATTTCCAACTTACTTTTAGCAGCAGGATCACCTTGATAAATCGCTTCAATATCTTTTTCTAATTTATCTTTGATATTCGTAATTTGAGCGAAAAAATCTTTAACTAACTCATTTGCTGAAATTTGCGAATCGTTACACACTAAAATAGAAATCAATTGTTGTTGTAATTGATTGTAAAAATTATTTACTTCCTCATCGGTAGTTAAGTAAACATCCGAAAAACCAGGAAATAAAAAACCTATCAATTGTTCAAACCAAAATGAAATTTCTTTAATCGATGAACATCTTTTGGTTTGTAAATGCTCTTGTAATAGATTATGTAAAAAGTTTTTTTCCAAAACGAATTGCTTAAATTTAAAAGTTCAAAGATAGTTAATACAATTGCTAAATGTAAAATTTAACGTAACAATTTTATTATCTTGGCGTTATTTACAATTATTGATTTAAAAAATTAAGGATATGAGCGATATCGAGAAAAAAATCCACAAAGCTTTTGAGGAAAAAGATTGGAAAGAAATTAAAAGCAACGATTCTTGGGGTATTTTTAAAATAATGGCAGAATTTGTAGAAGGCTACGATAAACTAGCTAAAATTGGTCCGTGTGTATCCATTTTTGGCTCGGCAAGAACCAAGGACGATCAAAAATTTTACTTACTAGCCGAAGAAATTGCCTATAAAGTAACCCAACATGGTTATGGTGTAATTACTGGTGGAGGTCCCGGAATTATGGAAGCAGCTAATAAAGGAGCCAAACGCGGTGGAGGAAAATCGGTTGGTTTAGCCATTGCTTTACCTTTTGAAGAAGCATCTAATAAATATATTGATAGGGACAAAAAAATAGATTTTGATTACTTTTTTGTGCGTAAAGTAATGTTTACCAAATACTCGCAAGGTTTTATTGTATTACCTGGAGGAATGGGTACTTTAGATGAACTATTTGAAGCTATTACTTTAATACAAACCAGAAAAATTGGTAGATTTCCAATTGTTTTAGTTGGAAAAGATTTTTGGGACGGATTAATTGATTGGATTCAAACTACTTTAATCAATGAAAAAATGATATCACCAGAAGATATGAACCTTATTAAAATTGTTGATAATGCTGCTGAAGCTGTTGAAATTATTGATAAATTTTACTCTAAATACTTACTTAAACCCAACTTTTAAAAAACCATTTTGTGTCCAAAAAAAAATCTCAAATAGCTTTATATTTGATATTTTTTTTATTATAAAATAAATTAATCTTCATTGTATTTAATTTTTTTAAGCTTTTTTGTTGCTTCATCTCTCACTTTTTTAAATGCTGCTAGATTTTTGTTACTAATAGGTTCCGAATGAGGTAATTTTTCATTTAATCCGTTAATTTGTTTTCCATTTTTCCAAAATCTATAACAAACATGCGGACCAGTTGCTAATCCTGTAGAACCTACATACCCAATTATATCACCTTGCATCACCCTTACACCAGGACGAATTCCTGGTTTAATTTTACTCATATGTAAATATTGCGTAGTGTAAGTATTGTTGTGTTTAACCTTTACATAATTACCATTATTTCGGTTAAATTCGGCATGTGTAATTACGCCATTTGCTGTTGTCATAATTGGTGTACCTTGAGGTGCAGCATAATCGGTTCCTAAGTGGGCTTTCCATTGTTTGGTAACTGGATGAAAACGCTTATTAGAAAAATGGGAAGAAATTCGCGAATATTTAACAGGTGCTTTTAAAAATGGACGTTTCATACCTCTACTCTCTAAATCATAATACCCTCCATTACCATCTTGTTCAAAATAAATGGCATAAAATTCTTTCCCACCATGTTCAAAAACTGCTGATTTTATTCTTTTAATTCCAATACTTTCGTTTTCTACCATCAGCTCTTCGTAAACTACTTTAAATTTATCACCTTTTTGTATTCTGTAAAAATCTATTGTCCAAGCATAAATATTTGCCAATTCATTGGATAAAACCGGATTTGCTCCTATATTTAACATTGTTGCATATAAACTATTATTAATAACTCCTCCAACACTTTGCGTTACCAATTGTGTTTCTTTATCTACACGATTTACTTTTACAGAGTCTCTAAAATCATATATCATATAACTGATTTTATCTATCTCATAAACCATTAATTGTAAAGTAGGCACAGAATCTTTTGATAGAAATAAAGTATAATTATTTCCAGCACGCATTTTTCTTACATCATATAGGTTTGTACTGGTATTAACAATTTGATCAATTGTTGCATAACTCACATTATACGGAATCAACATATCACTAAAAAACTGATTGTTTTTTACTTCTTTTTTTTCTATATTAAAACTATCAATATTAAATCCATATAAAAACTCTGGGTCTTTTGGGGGCAGATTGTTTTGTTCATCAGATGAACCATCACAGGAAATAAATACAAAAGAAGATAGTATAATGAAGTAAAATAAACGATAAAACATGCCTAAAAAATTAAGTGGGTAAAACTAAATATATAATTTTTATTTACAGAATATTTATGCTTCATTTTATTTACATTTAATCGTGCAAAACCTATAAATATTCTATTTCATGGTTTTTCAATAAAATGATGTATTAAAAGTTTTTTAAATTGTTATATTTGCCCTAATTAAATTTATTTTATGGAAAGCACAACTATTTTACTGATATTGATGTGGTTAGGAGTACGAGTGGGTTTGTCGTATTTTTTCAAATCGGCTAATTATGCATCTTGGAAAGCTTATATACCTGTATATTCCAGTTGGTTATGGTTAAAAATAATCAACCGTCCTTGGTGGTGGATTTTTTTAGTTTTTATTCCTGTTGTAAATTTAGTTTTAAGCATTGGTATGCTAGTAGATTTACTAAATTCTTTTGGTAAACGTAAACCTTTAGACCATGTAATTTGTGCTATTGTTCCTTTTGTTTATTTACCTTATATTGCCTTTGTGCAAAAGCCTCAATATGGTGGAGCTTGGATTTATACCAAAGAAAATAAACCTCAAATTAGAGAATGGAGTGAGGCGATATTTTTTGCCGTTATTGCAGCTACAATCATTCGTACTTTTTTCCTCGAGGCTTTTACAATTCCAACTTCATCTATGGAAAAAACCTTGTTAAGAGGCGATTTTTTATTTGTAAGTAAAGTTAGTTATGGCTCTAGGATGCCCATAACTCCTTTAGCTTTGCCTTTTATGCACCACAGCATTCCTGTTATTCAGGCTAAAGCTTATTTGGATTGGATACAATTGCCTCAATTTAATTTTCCTGCATTAAATAAAGTGGAACGCCAGGATATAGTTGTTTTTAATTATCCTATGGAGGATTATAGGCCTATTGATAAACGCGAACATTATATCAAAAGATGTGTTGCAGTTGCTGGGGATACTTTACAGGTTGCCTCGGGTTTATTAATTGTAAATGGAACTTCTTATCCTTTGGCAGAAACCGGTCAAATGTCTTATTATTTTAATGCACAAAAAGATAGAGAATTGTTAAGCTTTTTGGATACCGAGGATTTAAATAAAGAAGATTGTATGTGCAATCCTAATCCTTATGAGGATGGTTTAAACTGCTCTTTTCATTTAACTAATGCCTCATTAAACAAATTAATTAACCGTCCTTGGGTTAAAGGTGAAGTGGTTTCTGGTATGCTAGATCCAAAAAATCCTCAACATATTCAATACAACAATGTGTACCCTCATGAGTTTAGTGGCGAAAAAATCCCAACACAAGATAGCCGATTAAAGGTTTGGACTAGAGATTTTTATGGTCCGATTTGGATACCTAAAAAAGGAGAATCCATAACATTTAATCGTGAAAATTACTTGATTTATCAACGCGTAATAAATGTTTACGAGAAAGAACAAACCGTAATTAGTTTAGAAGATGCTTTAAAAAATTACCATGCTTTACAATCGTATTTAAATGATCAAATTTTAGATACTAAAGCTACTCCCGAAGAAAATTTTGGCAACAATATCCGAATGGCAATGGAAATTAAACGTTCGTTGGTTTTTAATAAAATTCCCGAAAAATTAAATCATTGGTCGGATGGTTTCTACATGAATAATTTATCTAAAAGTTCAGGAAAATCTTTCTCAGCCTTAAATAAAACTTTTAAAGAAGAATTTTTGAAATTTAAAAAGACAGAGTTAATTGCAGAAATTGAAGACATTGTTCACTCAGTAAAAGAGTTTAATAAGGATTGGGTTACGGATGGAGAAATTGATGAACAAGCAATTCGAAATTATTTAATTGGCGGAAATTTCCCATGTATTTTAAATGGGAAAATTGAAGAATCTTATACTTTCCAACAAGATTATTATTTTATGATGGGGGATAATCGCCACAATTCATTCGATTCTCGAGGTTGGGGTTTTGTTCCTGATGATCATATTGTTGGTAAAGCTGTATTTATTTGGTTATCAATTGATCCGGATGAAAAATGGGAATTATCAAAATTGGGTAATAAATTACGATTTGATAGAATGTGTACTTTTGTTAGCAACAAAGGTATTAGCAAATCATATTTAATTCATTTTTTAATTGTTATTGGGGCAATTTATGGCTTTAATAAATACAGAAAAAACAAAAAAAAGAAAGAATTAAAAGAAAAATAAATGATTCCTGTTTTACCCATAAATTATTTTCCGCCAATTAGTTATTTTGTTATTTTAGTGCAAAATGAAAGTGTATTAATTGAGCAACACGAACATTTTATCAAACAAAGTTTTCGTAATCGTATGGAAATTTTTGGCGTAAATGGAAAACTGTCGCTCACCATTCCATTACACCGAAAAAGTAGGGAAAAAAAAATGATTACGGATGTTAGTATTGCTAACGATACGCCTTGGCAAGCGCACCATTGGAAAAGTATTGCTAATGCTTATAGGGCAACTCCTTATTTTGAATATTACGAGGATAAATTATTGCCTTTGTTTTTAAACGAACAAAACAATTTATGGGATTTTAATTTACAAATCACTCATTTGTTAATGGGCTTTTTAGGTTTACAAACCAAAATTGAATTTACAAATGATTTCGACAAAAATATCGATTACGATTTCCGAAATTCTTTTAGCGCAAAAGCTCCGCAATTAATTGATGGTGAAAGATATATACAAACTTTTGAAGAAAAAATTGGTTTTTTAAACGACTTAAGTATTTTGGATGCCTTATTTAATATGGGTCCCGAAACTTTAAGTTATTTAAAACAACAAAAACTAAATGTACAACATAAATAAATTTAAAAATATGAATGTTTTAATTATTGGATCTGGTGGTAGAGAACATGCTTTTGGTTGGAAAATTGCGCAAAGTACTTTACTTAAAAATTTATATTTTGCTCCTGGAAATGCAGGAACAAAGGAATTGGGTAGAAATTTAAATGTATCGGTAAACGATTTTGATGGAATTAAAAATGCGTGTATTCAACATCAAATTGATTTAGTAGTGGTTGGTCCCGAAGATCCATTAGTAAATGGTGTACACGACTTTTTTTTAGCCGATGCAGTATTAAAAAACATTCCTGTAATTGGTCCGCAAAAACAAGCTGCACAATTGGAAGGTAGCAAGGAGTTTAGCAAAAAATTTATGTTAAAACACAATGTTCCAACTGCTGCTTATGCAAGTTTTACAGCGAACGAATTAAACGAAGGGTTGCAATATTTAACTACTCAAAAACCTCCTTTTGTATTAAAAGCAGATGGTTTAGCTGCTGGAAAAGGTGTGGTAATTTTAGATAATTTACAAGATGCACAGGCAGAGTTAACAGCTATGCTAAAGGATGCAAAATTTGGAAAAGCATCTAGCAAAGTAGTTATTGAGGAATTTATGCAAGGTATCGAATTATCTGTTTTTGTTTTAACAGATGGTAAAGATTATGTGATTTTACCTGCGGCAAAGGATTATAAACGAATTGGAGAGGGTGATACGGGTTTAAATACTGGTGGTATGGGTGCAATTAGTCCGGTTCCTTTTGCAAACGAAGATTTTATTTTAAAGGTAAAAAATAAAGTGGTAGAGCCTACCATTAAAGGGTTGCAGGCCGATAACATTCCTTACAAAGGTTTTATTTTTATTGGTTTAATGAATATGGATGGCGAACCTAAAGTGGTGGAATACAATGTGCGCATGGGGGATCCAGAAACGGAAGTGGTTATCCCAAGGATAGAATCCGACTTTTTAGATTTGTTATGGAAAACAGGAAAAGGGGAACTAAAATCTGCAGAGCTAAAAATTAGTCCAGATACAGCCACTACGGTAATTATGGTTTCGGGTGGATATCCCGAGGATTACCAAAAAGGTAAAGTAATTTCTAATTTAGATAAAACTGCAAACAGCATTGTTTTTCATTCGGGAACCAAAGAGGAAAACGGAAACATTGTAACCAACGGCGGAAGAGTTTTAGCCATCACCAGTTTCGGAAAAGATTTTAAAGAAGCACTTGCAAAATCTTATAAAAATACCGAAATTATCAACTACGAAAGCAAATATTTTAGAACTGATTTGGGTAAAGATTTGGAGAAGTATTTGGGGTAATTGTTTGTAAGCTTAAAAAATATTTATATGAGTATTCCTAAATATGACCAAATTCAATTTCCAGCTTTACAAATATTAAGCGATGAAAATGAATGGAAATTAAGAGATTTAGAACCTGTATTGGCAGTTTATTTTAAACTAACAAATGAGGAAATGTCTAAACCATATTCATCAGGAAATGGAACTATATTTCTTGATAGAATAAGTTGGGCAATGAGTTATTTGAATATGGCAGGATTAGTTTCTAAGCCAAAAAGAGGTATTTATAAAATAAATGAAAAAGGTAAAGAAATTTTAAAAAAGCCAAATGAATTTAGAGATTATATAAAAAAACAAATTGAGCAAAGAGATCCTACTAGAAGTAAGAAAGAAAAATTCGAAAGTGAAGAATTCGAAAGTATTTCTGGAACTTTAAATGATTTAACTCCTCAAGAAATTTTATACAATTCATTTCAAGGAATTAAAAAATCTGTTTATCTTGAGATAATTGACACTATTTTGAGTAAAACTCCTCGTGAATTTGAAAAGTTAGTTGTAAGCTTATTGCAAAAATTGGGGTATGGAGGGCAAATTAAAAATTCAGGTTTGGTTACTCAAGCTTCTAATGACAAAGGGATTGACGGAATTATAAAAGAGGATATTCTAGGTTTTGGTAGAATTTATATTCAAGCAAAGAGATATAATAGAGATAACTTAATCGGTAGAGAAGAAATTCAAAAATTTGTTGGAGCATTAGCTGTAGAAAATTCAGATAAAGGAGTTTTTATAACCACCTCGGATTTTAATAAAGGGGCTTATGAATATGTTGAGAATTTATCTTCAAACAATAAAATTGTACTCATAAATGGAAATAAATTATCAGAATTTATTTACGATTACAATCTTGGTATGCAAACAGAAAAAATAATTGAAGTAAAGAGACTAGATAGTGACTTTTGGGATAGTTTAGAAAACGATAAACAAATGATCTAAATAACCTAAACTTTTAACTTAAAAACTTTTGATATCTTATCAATACCGTCCTAAACGTTTTTAAAAAAAGTAAAAAAAA
>JBEEPA010000022.1:0-6772 GCA_041191385.1 Bacteroidota bacterium
GACAAATTGTGGCAAGTTATTTAATTAACAATTTAAAAGTAGATTATCGATTAGGCGCTGCTTATTTTGAAAATGCTTTGATTGATTATGATGTGTGTAATAATCAAGGAAATTGGTTGTATTTATCAGGTTACGGAAATGATCCGCGTGGCAGAAGAGTATTTAACATGCAAATACAACAACAAAATTATGATCCGAACAAAAAATATATAAATTATTGGAACAATTTAAAAACCTCTATATGAAGATTTACACTTTAAAAAAGGAACAATTTGTTCCTTCAGATATCGATACTTGTTGGGATTTTTTTAGTCAGCCTAAAAACCTACAAACTATTACTCCTCCATATATGGGCTTTAAAATTTTACATGGAGCTGCAGAGAGAATGTATCCTGGACAAATAATCGAATACAAAGTTTCACCAGTTTTAAACATCCCCATGCAATGGGTTACCGAGATAAAACATGTTGTGGACAATAAATTATTTGTTGATAACCAAATGATTGGACCGTATAAATTATGGCACCATAAACATTTTTTTGAAGTAAAGGAAAATGGGGTTTTAATGACAGATATTGTACATTATGCATTACCATTTGGAATTTTAGGACAAATTGCACACGCTTTATTTGTAAAAAAACAATTACAAACAATTTTTGATTACCGCGAACAAAAAGTTATTGAATTGTTTGGTAAATAATTAATTACCTCAGGAATTTATCAATTAAATTCCTGAGGTATAATTTTATAAATTTGGATTGTATTTATACCCAACACCTTTAATAGTTTGAATATAATCCTCGCCTAATTTTTCTCTTAATTTTCTGATATGTACATCAATTGTTCTATCTCCTACAATTAAATGTGTTCCCCAAATTTTACGATAAATTTCATCACGGGCAAAAACTCTTTCAGGAATACTCGATAACAATTGTAAAAGCTCAAATTCCTTTTTAGGTAAAGTAATTTTTTCGCCATCTTTAATTACCAAATATCTTTCTTTATCAATAATTAAATTGCTTGAGTTTTCTTCGGTTTCTTCCACAACACTTGAAGATCTTCGTAATAACGATTGTACTTTACTTACTAAAACCCTAGGTTTTATTGGTTTAATTATAAAATCATCAGCGCCAGACTCTAAAGCAGCAACTTGCGTATAATCCTCACCTCTAGCAGTTAAAAAAGCAATCACCACATTTTTTGGTAAATCCTCTAAAGCTCTAAGTTTATAACAAGTTTCGATACCATCAATTTTAGGCATCATAATATCCAAAATAATTAAATCAGGTTTAAATTCCAATGCCTTTTCAATTGCATCAAATCCGTTACTAGCAGTTGCAATTTCGTATCCCTCTTTTTCAAGATTATAAGAGATAAATTCTAATATATCTTGTTCGTCATCTACTAATAAAATTCTGTTTTTTTTATCCATTGGAAATGAAATTTAATATTTATCTAACGTTTACAAATCTACTATTCAAAAGTTATTTTTAGATTACTACCAGATTAATTTAAAGTTAATTTTTAAACTGAATTATTTAATTAACTTAGTTTTCCATTAAAAAACTTTTAATAAAAGGCATTAAATCACCATCCATAACTGCCTGCACGTTGCTCGTTTCATGTCCGGTTCGTACATCTTTAACTAGTTTATATGGATGAAAAACGTAATTTCTAATTTGCGAGCCCCATTCAATTTTCTTTTTATTCCCCTCAATTACATCCCTTGTTTTTTGTCGTTCCCTTAACTCCAATTCATACAATTTAGACTTTAACATTTGCAACGCCTTCTCTTTATTAGCTAACTGGGATCTAGATTCTGTATTCCGTATAATAATTCCTGATGGTTTATGTGTTAAACGTACTCCCGTTTCAACTTTATTAACATTTTGACCACCTGCACCGCCACTTCTAAAAGTATCCCATTCGATATCACCATTGTTAATTTCAATTTCGATAGAATCATCTAAAACAGGGTAAACATAAACCGAAGCAAATGAAGTATGACGCTTATTTGCAGAATCAAAAGGAGACAAACGCACCAAACGATGCACCCCATTTTCACCCTTCAAATACCCGTAAGCAAAATCGCCTTCAAACTCTAAAGTACAACTTTTAATTCCTGCTGTTTCGCCATCCACAAATTCCACTTCACTTACTTTAAAGCCATTTTTCTCACCCCACATTTTATACATTCGCATAAGCATTTGTGCCCAATCTTGCGATTCAGTACCGCCAGCACCCGAGTTGATTTCTAACATACAACTAAAAGAATCTTCTTCTTCTTTAAGCATGTTTTTAAATTCCAAATCTTCTAATAGATTTATAAAATTTAAAGTAGCCTCCTCCACCTCATTTTCGGTACTTTCACCTAAATCATAAAAATCCATTAAAATTTGTAAATCTTCCAACGCAGATTGCACAATTTTAAAGTCGTCTACCCACTTTTTTACACCTTTTAAGTTTTTTAAAACCAGTTGTGCTTTTTTTGCATCATCCCAAAAATCAGGAGCTTGCGTTTTTTCATCGAGTTCTTGTATCAAAATATTCCGCCCTGGCAGGTCAAAGATGCCTCCCCAACGTATCCAGACGTTTTATATACCCCTTAAATTGTTCATTTGTAATCATAATGTTGTAATTTTGTACA
The DNA here is from genome assembly GCA_041191385.1 of Bacteroidota bacterium. Classification (GTDB taxonomy): domain Bacteria; phylum Bacteroidota; class Bacteroidia; order Flavobacteriales_C; genus JBEEPA01. The sequence goes on from JBEEPA010000022.1 coordinate 2,648, forward strand.
AAAATATAACTTTCCATTTAATTGTATGCAATATATAAAAACTCCAGCAGAAAAACGAATTAATTTACAATCGGGTATGTATTGCCACGTTTTAGGAAATGAATTGGTAATTAATGATGTTACAACTGTTGAACCACGCCACTTAGAAATTAAATTAGATAAATTAAACAGTAGCAATACGCTGCAATATTTACTAAATATTATTTTAACACTTGGCTTAATCACTGTAATTTTACTAAGCAGTTTTTTTATTTTTATACCCTTATTATTTGTAAGCTTATGGCATTTACGCAAATTAAAACAACAAACTATTCCGCACAACAAAAGCAATTGTATTCCATATAAAAATATTGAAAAGATTGAGCTAGAGAAAGGGAAATTAGGTTTTAATTATTTAAAAATTTACATTGAAAACAATGATATACAATCGCTCAAAATTTTAAGATTATATGATTCGGAAAGTACTTTTGAACAAGCGAAAAAATTATTAAATAATTGGATTAAAAAAGATGAAAAAAAAGAATCTACACCATTAAAAATTTCAGGCTACGCAATACCTTTAAGTGAAACCGAAAATTATTTATTTAATAATGAAAATGCATTTTACACTCAAAATAATGTATATGAATTAAATAAGCAAGATAGATACATTTACATTAGAGCTATTGCTATTTTTGTTGGATTTATTTTAGCAGCAAGTATAATTGCAAAAATTAGTTTAATGTTTGAAACTAATCCAAATTACATAGATTTTATAGTTTTATTATTTTTTGCTTTTTTATTTTTAATTCCAATAAAATACAGTAGTAAATCTGTACCCAATCAATTTAACCTAAAGAGTATTCGGGAAATAAAAAGTAATTCAAAAAAAATAATTTTAACACTAAAAGATTCAAGTTGGTTTTTACCTTTAAAAATTCACTTCAAAACCAAATACTTAACTCAAGAACAAATCGATTTTTTAAAAAAAATACAAATTGAAGCTGTTAAAAATTAGTTAAGCTTACACAATCCTTTATTTTTGAAAACGTTTGGAGTTATATTTGTTAAATCATAACCTAAAATTAAAAATTGACACACATGAAATTTAAACTTTTATTTTTAGTTATTATTATTAGTAAATTTGGTTTTACTCAAGGACATGAGATTAAATTTGACATTAAACACCTTAACGACTCAATAGTGTTTTTAGCACGTTATTATGGTGATAACAAATATATTAAGGACACAATTGTAACGGACAAAAAAGGAAAATTTACAATTAAAGGAAAAGAAGATTTACCTTGTGGAATTTACTTGGTAGTTAGACAAAATAGAGGAAGTTATATTGAGTTTTTGGTACACGACCAAAAATTTTCGGTACAATCCGACACCTCTGATTTTATAGGTAAAACTAAATTTAAAGGATCAGAATCTAATACAAAACTTTACGAATATTTTAATTTTTCATCTAAATTAAATAAAGAACGTATTGCTTTATCCGACGAAATTAAAGCTTTAGACGAGAAAGACAATAAACGTGAAGCTTTGATGCAAAAATTAGAGAAATTAAATAAAGAAATGGACGAATATGTAGATAATTTCATAAAAAATAACCCAAACAACCCCATGACTGTGGTATTTAATATGCAAAAAGAAGTAGAAATACCCGAAGAACTTAAAAAAGACCTAAGCGACGAAGGTAAAGAAAAACAATACCGATATTACTTAAATCATTATTGGGATTTAGTAGATTTTAAAAGCGAATGTGTTATCAGAACGCCTATTTTCCACTCAAAACTTCAAAGATATTTTGACCAAGTAATTCCTCAACACTACGATTCGGTTTTTAGATACATTCAACCTTTAGTAGAAAAATCTCGAGGAAACGAAGAGTTGTTTAAATACATTGTAAACTATGCTACATTTAAATGGGAAAGCGGAAAAGAAAAAAGAATGTGTTGGGATAAAGTATTTTATTTGATGGCTAAAAATTATTATTTAACAGGTGATGCAACATGGGTAGATGAAGTTAAAATGGCAAAAATTAAATCTAGGGTAGATGATTTACAATATGCTTTATGCGGCGAACAAGCTGTAAACTTAAAAATGAGAGGACAAAACCAATTTGGATTGTACGATACATTGGGAAAATTACATAATTTAAATAATATAAAAGCAGATGTAACAATAGTTTGGTTTTGGGATTCGGATTGTGGACATTGTAAAAAACAAACTCCTAAATTGTACGAATTGTACGAAAAATATAAAAAAGAAGGTAAAAGTATAGAGGTTTACTCGGTAAATATAGAAACTGAAAGTGAAGGATACAAAAAGTATTTAAAAGAAAATAAATACAAATGGATAAATGTTCAAGACACCATGCATTTAAGTGGTTTTAGAAAGTACTATGATATTTATAGCACGCCTGTAAGTTATATATTGGATAAAAACAAAAAAATTGTAGGCAAAAGAATTGATCCAGAAGGAATGGAGAAATTTTTAGAATTATTATTTAAAGAAGAGGAAGATATCAAATAAAATAAAGATATTTACGCTTTTGTAAGTAAGTAATAATGACGATTCAATCTGTAGCTGTTGTAATTTTAAACTGGAATGGGAAATCTTGGTTAGAAAAATTTTTACCCAATGTTGTACATTTTTTACCTGATTATGCGAAGTTATATGTTGCTGATAATGCCTCTACAGACGATTCCATCGCATTCCTTCAAAACACTTACCCTTCTATTCAAATAATTCAATTAGCTCAAAATTACGGTTTTGCCAAAGGTTATAACGAAGCTTTAAAAAACTTACATGAGGATGTATTTGTTTTATTAAACTCGGATATTGAAGTAAACTCGGATTGGATTCAACCAGTTATTAACTTAATGAATTCCAACCCTAACATAGGTGCATGCCAACCTAAAATTCTCGATCAAAAAAACAAACATTTGTTTGAATATGCAGGTGCTTCTGGAGGTTTTATTGATTATTTAGGTTTTCCATATTGTAGAGGTAGGATTTTTAATGAAATTGAAATAGATGAAGGACAATATAATGATGCAGTACCCATTTTTTGGGCAACGGGCGCTTGTATGTTTGTTAAAAACAATGTGTATTGGGAAGCTGGTGGATTAGATGAAGATTATTTTGCACATATGGAGGAAATTGATTTGTGTTGGCGAATTCAAAAATTAGGATACGATATATATATTGAGCCAAAATCATTTGTATACCATGTTGGTGGTGGCACTTTAAATAAATACAGTAGTAAAAAAACATACTTAAATTTCAGGAACAACTTATTTACTTTACTTAAAAATGCGAATTATAAGTTTTTTATACCTACCATATTTTATAAATTGATATTAGATGGAATAGCTGGTATAAAATTTTTATATGATGGACAATTTAAACATACCTGGGCAGTAGTGAAAGCACACTTTTCAGTATATTTTAATTTAATTACAATATTAAAAAAGAGAAAAATTATTCAACAAAAATCCAAAATCAAAACTCCTCATTTAATTCATCAAAATTCTGTTGTTTGGAAACATTTTGCTTTAGGTATAAATACCTTTAACGAGATACATAAAAATTAAGGTAAGGTAGAATCTAATTCGATTTGATAACTATTTTTATTACTGTACCACAATTGGCCATCAATGAATATCTGTAAATTAACTTCAGGACCAAATGAATCAAAAGTTTTTACATTCATTTTTATTTCGGATCCCGTAAATACTTCCAATTGGTACTTTGTTGTATCTCCCTTTAACGAAATTTCATCCTCTTGAGAAATGGATTTATACGGACTTTTAATCATTAAATCATACTTTACTTTATCTGTTAAACCAAAAAAAACGATATCCAACTTAACTTTTTTGACATCATCAGAATGAATAACAGATTTTTTTTCTGCAGAATTTGAACAAGAAATATGTAAGGATACCATAAATGGAATCCATAAAAATATCCTGAAAAACTTAATCAAATTCTGCATAATGCAAAATTAATACATTAGTTTAAAACCTATAATTTATTGAAAAAAAAAAGGCGCTTTTTAAGCGCCTTTTCAAAAAATTAGTTTTTTTTAGTTGATTGGATCTACGCTAACGTAAGATCTATTATCTTTTTGTTTTC
>JBEEPA010000023.1:0-7404 GCA_041191385.1 Bacteroidota bacterium
AAGGATTTAAATTGGTTTTGAGTAATTTAAAAAATTATTATTTTAATTGTAACTGTATTTCTTTAAGTATAATTGCTAATAAATATTCGTTGAGTTTGGAAAAAGCAAACCATTTTTTACCTAAATCTTTAAGAGATGCACCGAGGTGTTAAATTTCTGTTTCATCTAGGATTAAAAATCTATCGTGACTGGCATTGAAGCTTGAAACTTCAAAGTTTCCGAATTGGTCATTCGCTTTTTTAATGTCTAGGAACAAGCCTTTAGATATATTTTTGGTAAACAGCATTACCTTTACATTTTTTTGTTTTTTGGATAAATGAATCAATGTACTTTCATCTATATAATTATCGATTAAAATTATTTGGGATTTTGCTTTTTTAATCAAACCAGCAACAAATACATACGCATCAAAAATTTGTCCGTCGAAAAATATACCTTGCGTAGGCAATTCATGCGTTTTAAGTTGGAGGGAGATTTGTTTTACTTCTTTACTCAGAATTTCATAATTATTTTCTAAACGATCTATACGTTGGTTTAAGGCATAACCTTTTAGTAAATAATTTTTTAGCACATTTGAAGCCCAAATACGAAATTGGGTTCCTCTTTTTGAATTTACTCTATATCCTATAGATAAAATTGCATCAAGATTAAAATGCTCAACTTGATAGATTTTTCCATCACTGGCAGTTGTTGCAAAAAAAGCAACAACTGACTTATCATCAAGTTCTTTATTGTTGAATATGTTTTTCAAATGCCTGGATATTACAGATTTGTCTCTATCAAATAAACTAGAGATTTGTTTAAGTGATAGCCAAAATGTTTCGTTTTCTTCATCAATTCTTACCTCAATATGCTCAGCTAAATCACCCGGTTGATAGAATATAATTTCATTTTTCATTTGATAAATGTAAATTTAAATATTTTAAATTTCAAATATAAAAATTAAAATATATCTTTATATTAAATTTTAAATAAATCAAAAAAATTAAATTCTAACAACCTTATTTACCAGGTTATTTTGAACTAAAAACACCAAGGAGGTTTCACGCAAAGGGTAGAAAAATTAACGATAAGTTCCGCAAAGAGATTACTTAATCTTTGCGTTTTCTTTGCTTGATTTATACTTTGCGAACTTTGCGTGAAATATTAACGTGAGTTACACCAATAACTCTTGGATGTTTAAAAAGGTGGTGCGGGGATTTTTGTTTTCGTATAAACAAGCATAAACAGCTTGAGCGATTGGGACTTCAATAGAATAATTATTAGCGATTTGGTGTACACATTTACATGCGTAGTAACCTTCGGCAATCATTTTCATTTCTAGTTGTGCAGTTTTAACACTATAGCCCTTCCCTATCATGTTACCGAAGGTACGGTTACGTGAGTGCTGCGAATATGCCGTTACCAATAAATCGCCTAAATATGCCGATGTTTTAACATCGCGGTGTTTTGGATATAAATTATCGATAAAATGCTCGGTTTCCATGATTGCATTGGATAACAAAACCGCCATAAAATTATCGCCATAACCCAAACCGTAACAAATACCGGCTGCTATGGCATATACATTTTTCATGATGGCACTATATTCTGTACCCACCAAATCATCATTGGTATTTACTTTAATGTATCTGCATTTCAACAAATCGCTTATTGCTATAGCTCTTCCGCCTGTTGGAGTTGCGATAGTTAAGTAAGATAAACGCTCGAAAGCAACTTCTTCGGCGTGACAAGGACCAGCAACAATAGCAATATTGTTGTAATCCACTTTATACAACTCGTTTAAGTAAGAAGCCGGAATTAAATTGTACTCCGGAATAATCCCTTTTATTGCCGAAACAATTATTTTATCCGCCAAAATAGTGGCATCTATTTTAAATTCTTGTAAAATTTGATGTAAAAAAGCAGATGGAATCACAAAAAACAAAACATCGTTTTCGGCAATTACTTTACGTAAATCATTTTCAACCGAAATCCTGCTGGTATCAAACTGAATTCCACTGATATAATTAGGGTTAGATCCATATTTTTCGATATGTTCCTTTACCTCTGGCCTACGCACCCACCAAGTTAAATTTTGTGTATTGTTCAACAAAATTTTACTTAAAGCAGTTGCCCAAGAACCACCACCTATTACCGCTATTTTAGAATTAGTTAACAAGATTAAAAATCAATTAATGATTAATCCAAGCTTGCACCTCTTCTTTAGTTGGCGCTGCATCCTCAATTTTATTTTTTTTGCGGAAACCACAAATATTTTGATGCAATTTATTTACCTCTTGCTCCTTTAATTGTTGTGTGTTTTGCAAACCTAATTTAATTAAAGCACCCGCCCAAACTGCAGGAACTCCCACTGACGTAAAATCCTCCACAGTAGCCACTTTAACCTTTTTTTCTGGTCGCATTTGAGGGAAAAACAACACATCCTGAATACTGTTGGAGTTGGTCATAATCATAGTTAAACGATCAATACCCACACCCAAACCAGCAGTAGGCGGCATTCCGTATTCAATTGCACGTAAAAAATCTTCATCCAATACCATCGCCTCAGCATCACCACGTTTACCCAACTCCAATTGCTCCTCAAAACGCTCACGTTGATCAATAGGATCATTTAACTCCGTATAAGCATTTGCAATTTCTTTACCGTTACAAATACACTCAAAACGCTCCACTAAACCTTCTTTACTGCGGTGTTTTTTAGCCAAAGGCGACATTTCCACAGGGTAATCTGTAATGAAAGTAGGCTGAATTAATAAATGCTCTACTTTTTCGCCAAAAATCTCATCAATCAACTTCCCTTTACCCATCGAGTCGTCCACTTCAATACCCATACCTAGTGCTGTAGCACGTAATTCATCCTCATTCATATTGGTAATGTCCACTCCCGTATATTCCTTAATAGCTTCAAACATCGTATATCTTTTCCAAGGACGCTCAAAATTAATAGTATGCTCACCAACTTGTACTTTGGTTGTACCATGTAATTTTAAAGCCACTTTTTCTATCATTTCCTCCGTAGTATTCATCATCCAATTGTAATCCTTGTAAGCCACATACAGCTCCACTTGGGTAAATTCTGGATTATGAAACCTACTCATTCCCTCGTTTCTAAAATCTTTTGCAAACTCAAACACACCATCAAATCCACCAACAATTAAACGTTTTAAATACAACTCGTTCGCAATACGCAAATACAAAGTTTGGTCTAAAGTATTGTGATGTGTTTTAAACGGACGAGCAGCTGCACCACCATACATAGGCTGTAAAATAGGTGTTTCCACTTCCAAATAACCTTTATCAGCTAAAAAATTACGCATAGTATTTACCAACAAAGTTCTTTTTTGGAAAGTATATCGCACCTCTGGATTCACAATTAAATCCACATATCTTTGGCGGTAACGTTGTTCGGCATCTGTAAAAGCATCGTGAATTTTTCCATCAGGATCGATTACAGGCATTGGAATTGGACGCAATGCTTTAGTTAAAATTTTAACCGATTGAACATAAATGGTAATTTCGCCCATTTCTGTAGTAAAAACATATCCTGTAACCCCAATAATATCACCTATATCTAGTAGTTTTTTCACAAATTCGTTGTATAAAAACTTATCTTCACCCGGACAAATTTCATCGCGGTTGAAGTACAACTGAATACGCGCAGTAGAATCTTGCAACTCGAAAAATGCAGCCTTACCCATGATTCTTTGGCGCATAATTCTTCCAGCAATACTTACCGATTTATAATCAATTTTATTTTTTTCGTAATTCTCTAAAATATCTTCAGCATTACAATCCACCTTAAATAATTCTGCAGGATAAGGATCAATTCCCGCCTCTCTCAATTTCTCTAACTTATTTCTTCTCTGAATTTCTTGTTCGCTTAATTCGTTTTGCATGATAAGATATATAAAGGTTGATAGTTAATTTTTACAATTTCGCAAATATATTAATTTTTAATCTATATTTTGATTACGATTTACGATTATTTAAACACCAGTTTTTTGCATTTACAAAAGCTTGTAACCAAGGTGTAACCTCGTGTGCATTATCTTTTGGATAATACGCCCAGTTCCAAGGGAAAATCGAACGCTCTAAATGTGGCATCATTACTAAATGGCGACCATCCTCTGAGGCAATTGCTGCCGCATTATAATCCGACCCATTAGGATTTGCTGGGAATAAATTGTATCCGTATTTACCTACAATTTGATAATTGTTTTCCGCCAAAGGCAAATGGAATTTTCCTTCGCCATGCGCCGACCAAATTCCCAAAGTTGCACCCTCTAAATTATGTAACATTACAGATTTATTAGTAGGTATAGTAACAGAAGTAAACGTACACTCGAACTTACCTGAGTTATTATGTTGCATTTTAGGCTGTTGAGTATGATTAGGATAAATTAAACCCAACTCTACAAACAACTGACAACCATTACAAACCCCTAAAGACAAAGTATCTTTACGCGCAAAGAACTTTTGCAAAGCAATTTTAGCTTTTTCGTTGTACAAAAATGCACCCGCCCAACCTTTAGCCGAACCTAATACATCCGAATTTGAAAAACCACCTACCGCTGCAATCATTTGCACCTTCTCTAATGTTTCTCTCCCAGTAATTAAATCGGTCATGTGCACATCCTTAACCTCAAAACCAGCCAAATACAAAGCATTTGCCATTTCACGCTCCGAGTTAGAACCCTTTTCGCGAATAATAGCAGCCACAGGTTTTACACCCGAAACACTAGGTTTTACTCCGTTAAAGTTTTGAGGAAAACTAAATTGTAAAGGAATGTTTTTATAATTTTTAAATCGAGCTTCCGCCTGCGTTTTTTCTGTTTGTTTTTTATCCAACAAATATGATGTTTCCATCCAAATATCCCGATAAGTTTCGATAGCAAAAGCATAGTTATTTTGTTGATACTGGATAGTTAAATCGCTTCCCTCAATAGCCTCACCCAAAACAAAATATTCGATACTGTTAGTTTTTAAAATATTTTCGGCAATTCCGTTACCTTCCACTTGTAAAACCACAGCAATATTTTCGGCAAACAAAATCTCTTGAATATTTTGCGCAGATAAAGCACTTAAATCCAATTGAGCAGCTGTATTGGCATTAGCAAAACACATTTCCAATAAAGTAGTAATTAAACCACCAGAACCTATATCATGACCAGCTAAAACCTGATTCTCTACAATTAATTTTTGCACCACATTAAATGCTTTAGCAAAAAAATAGCTGTTTTGAATATCCGAACAAGAAGAACCAATCACATTTAAAGTTTGTGCAAAAGCTGTACCTCCTAATTTAAATTTATCTTGAGATAAGTTAATGTAAATGATTTTATTACCCGACTTTACTTGTAAGTTTGGTTCAATTACTTTTTGAATATCTACACAATGCCCCACAGCGCTTATCACCACTGTTCCCGGACTAATAACTTCCTCGTTAGGATATTTTTGTTTCATCGATAAAGAATCCTTACCCGTTGGAATATTAATTCCCAAATCGATTGCAAATTGAGCAGCAGCTTCCACAGCAGAATACAACCTTGCATCCTCACCTTTATTTTTACATGGCCACATCCAGTTAGCACTTAAAGAAACTGATTGTAAACCATTTTCCAAAGGTGCCCAAATGATATTACTTAAACTTTCCGCAATTGCGTTACGTGAACCCGCAGAGGGCTGAATTAACGCCGAAATTGGAGAATGACCAATTGAAGTAGCAATTCCAGATTTACCTTTATAATCCAAAGCCATTACTCCACAATTGTTTAAAGGCAATTGCAATTGCCCTGTACATTGTTGTTTAGCCACTTTACCCGTTACACATCTATCCACTTTATTGGTTAACCAATCTTTGCTCGCAACACTTTCTAATCGCAACACATTTTTAACCGCCTCATATACATCTACAGCACCATAATTAGCATCTTTATACTTGCTATCTACCGTTTCATCATGCATGTACATTTTAGGCGAACTGCCAAACATATCACTTAACGCCAAATCCATAGGTTTGTCCCCATTTTGTCGGTGCTCAAAAGTAAAACGCTCATCGCCCGTAACTTCACCAACAGTATAAATTGGCGCCCTTTCACGCTCCGCAATCTTAGTTAATTTTTCGATATCTTTTTCCTGAATCACTAAACCCATTCTTTCCTGCGATTCGTTTCCAATAATTTCTTTAGCAGATAAAGTTGGATCCCCCACCGGTAAAGCATCTAAATAAATTTTACCACCAGTTTCTTCAACCAATTCCGATAAACAATTTAAATGTCCGCCAGCACCATGATCATGAATAGAAACGATTGGATTTTCGCCACTTTCGATTAAAGCACGAATGGCATTTAAAGCACGTTTTTGCATTTCGGGATTACTTCTTTGCACCGCATTTAATTCGATAACATTAGAAAAAGCACCAGTATCCGCAGAAGAAACAGCAGCTCCACCCATACCAATACGATAATTTTCGCCACCTAAAACCACTACTTTATCCCCTTTTTTCGGGCTAGCTTTTAAACTTTCCTTTTCAACACCAAAACCAATTCCACCCGCCTGCATAATCACCTTATCGTAACCTAATTTACGGTTATTTTCTTCATGTTCGAAAGTTAAAACAGAACCACAAATTAAAGGCTGACCGAATTTATTACCAAAATCAGAAGCACCATTGGACGCCTTGATTAAAATATCCATAGGAGTTTGGTACAACCATTTTCTTTCTGCCATACCCTTTTCCCAATCTCTATCCTCATTTAATCTGGAATAGGAAGTCATGTAAACCGCAGTACCTGCTAAAGGAATAGACCCCTTTCCCCCTGCCATCCTATCTCTAATTTCTCCACCCGAACCCGTAGCTGCACCGTTAAAAGGCTCAACTGTAGTTGGAAAATTATGCGTTTCCGCTTTTAAGGAAATTACCGATTGTATGTTTTTAGTTTCATAAAATCCAGGTTCATCCGCTTTATTTGGCGCAAATTGCTCAATTTCAGGACCTTTTACAAAAGCAACATTATCTTTATAAGCCGAAACAATTCCGTTAGGATGCGCAGCAGAAGTTTGTTTGATTAATTTAAATAAACTAACCGGTTTTTCCTCACCATCAATTACAAAGGTACCGTTAAAGATTTTATGACGACAATGTTCCGAGTTTACTTGCGAAAAACCAAACACCTCCGAATCCGTTAATTTTCTACCTAATCTATTCGCTAATTCGTTTAAATAATTTACCTCTTCCCCACTTAAAGCCAAACCTTCTTGTTTATTGTATGCTGCAATATCATCAATATACTGAATTGGAGCAGGCTGAATTTTTATATGAAAAATTTCTTGATGTAACGATGAAAATTTTTGCTGTAACATAGGGTCGAAAACCCAATCCGCACTTTCTGGGAAAAACTC
>JBEEPA010000024.1:0-2940 GCA_041191385.1 Bacteroidota bacterium
AGTAAAATAGGTTCTTCATAGCAATTAGCTACCAAATATAGAACATATTTTACTCTTTCAATAAAGGTTTTTAATTATGTTACTGTACAACTATTTTTGCGCTCCAATTGGATTGTAAATCTTTCAATAAATAAATTCCTTTTGCTAAATGATTTGTTGAAATATTGGTTTGTAAATAAACAGATTCATTCCAAACTATTTTACCATTTAAATCCAAAAGCACCAATTGCGTTGTTCCTGCTACTTTTACCATTAAATTATCTGTGGTAGGATTTGGAAATGCTTGTATCAAATGTGGATTTTCCAACTTTGATTGTGTATGTGTTACAATTTCATTTTCTATTTTATGTATGTACGCCAATGCGCTATTGAATGCCGCATTGTAATAAATACAATATTCGCTAGATATATAATTCCCAATATTATCTTCAAACGTACTACACGATGCTTGAGGTCCGCCCGATAATCCACCTAACAATTCATAAGCATAAGGTACTGTACCTGGATTATTTTTTTCGTTTGTAAAATGCGTCCAAGCATTACTCGATTTTCCAAAAGCTTCTGCGTGATGTGGTCTTTTTGGATAACCTCCACCCATTTCGTTATAGCCAATTAAAAAAGAAAAATTTTTGGGTGCATCCGTACTAATTCCATTGTGCGAACCTAAAATAAAATCGATATTTCGTTTGGCAAAATTATATGCTACAGTATTTCCATTTAATCTGTGTAAAAGTGCAGCTAAAAGTGCAGCATTTCCTGCGTCGCGTAAGGAGCCCCAACTGGTATTGTGATAATATCCACAATCGTTAACTGCATAATTGTTTACTCTCCATACCAATGGATTTAAATAAGTAGTTTTTTGGGTTAATTCATACAATTCATAAAACAACAAATGATCGATACTAGAGTAAGTAAAAGATGTCCATTTATCAGCCAATTGTCCATATTCTTCCGCTTGTACTAAATAATTATTTTCGTTAGTTGCTCGGTACAATAATACTGCACCCATACCCATTTCGTCAAAATATTTAGAGTATTGTTCGCGCATAAATCCATAAAAATTATCTTCAATTCTTGCATCACCAGTTGTAGCCGAATTTTTTCTGCCAATAGTATAGTATTTTTTTGCTGCCTCAATACATTGTTGTGCGTAACTTGCATCATAATCCTGATATACAATACCCATTAATGCTAAAGCCGCCGCCGCTGCTCCCATAGCATTAGAGTGTCCTTCGGTAGCAAAATAAACAGCTCGTTTGTTTGTTCCGTTATACAGCAATAAATTAGATGCAGAAATTGGTTCGTTAAATCCGTTGTGGTCTCGCCCATCACCAACTTGCCAATAAACAGTATCGCCATGTAAACATTTTAACAAATAATCGGTTTCAATTTTTACCTCATCTAAAACATCTGGAATCCCGTTTCCTGGTGCTTTGGAATAAGCTGCCGAATAATTATCGGGGTAAACCTCGGGGAATTTATCGTATCCATACAAATACAATAATGCAGTATAAGGTCCTGTTACATGGAATTTGATATAATCTCCGCAATCGTGCCAACCGCCCGATAAATCTTTATTTACAACAATGCCATCGTTGGTAAATGCTCCGCCAGAGCCCTCTGGAGTAATCCAAGATTGCGTATTTCCACTTCGTTGCGCACCTAAAAACCTAGTAGATAAATGTAAAGCTTTTGCGTAATCGTGTTGTGCATTAATTGATAAATTTAATAAGTTTAAACCTACTAATAAGTAATGTAAAATAGCTCGTGTTTTCATATGTGTTTTGTTTAGGGTTTTTCAAATGTAAATTCTAAAGTTTAAACATGCTAATTTTACCTACCCGACAATCACAGGACAACTAGATAATTCGAAGAAAAAGGCTTAAACTTTTCTTTCAAATTAAACAATAGTAATAAAAATTGGTTATTTTAGTCTAAAAATGAGTTATGTATAAGATTATATTATTTGTTGGATTTTCAATTGTTTTTTGGCAATGCAACTCACCTTCACCTTCAAATAATAATTCGCAAAATTTATCGATATTTCCAATTGAAGCCAATAAGCAAAAAAATGATGTTATAGAATATTATAATGAGTACAAAGATTTGGATACCACCAGTATATCTCAAGGTGCAGTAAATAACGGAAAGTTAATCAATGGAGTGATTGTCCCATTTTATGGTGAAAATTTTGAGTATTTTGATTCCAAAAGCTATTTGGCTGGCAGGGCATTTTTAAATTACCAAGTTTTAAAATCGGTTTTACAAACTTACAAGGAATTGCAAAAAAGGTTGCCTAATCGTAAATTTTACATCATGGAATGTTCCCATCAACACGGCGGAAAATTGCATCCGCATATCACGCATCAAAATGGTTTAAGTATAGATTTTATGGTGCCTAAAACAAAAAACAATGAGGCATTTTACGGTTTGGATACCTTAGGAATTAATCATTACAGTTTAGAGTTTAATACAAAAGGCGAATATCAAAAAGATCCATCGATTTCCATCGATTTCGAAACCATGGCAACACATATTTTAACTTTGCAACAACATTTGCGTCAAAATAATCTTAAAATTGCCAAGATTATTTTTAAAACCGAACTAAAAGAGGCTTTATTTGCAACAAAATCGGGTAAAATCATACAAAAAAGCGACATTTACTTCACAAAAAGCTTAACTCCATTAATAAATTCCTTACACGACGATCATTATCATATCGATTTTGAGTTTATTAAGTAGTTTTGAGTTGTTTTGAGTTTATATTTATTTAATTACTAGAAATTATAAATGTTTTGTTTCAAAAAATAAATGCACAAAAAATAATCAACAAATTCGTTTCCTATCTAAACTAAATTGTCTTGGTACTTTAACAGTTTTATAAACTGGAATTTTATGTTGTTGTGCAAAATCTATTATTTTATTTTCACATTCCTCAGA
>JBEEPA010000025.1:0-2804 GCA_041191385.1 Bacteroidota bacterium
TTTAAATTACCTAAAACTATAAAAGCTGGAAATATTATGGATTTAGAGTTGGATTTTAATCCAGAAAATGCTAATTTAAGGTTCCGTAAGGATAAATTACGTAATTTAACCGAAGTTTTTAATTACGATAATTTGGACAGATTAACCCAAAGCAAAGTGAATAATTATACACCAATTACAATTAATTATGCTCCTAACGGAAATATCACACAAAAATCGGATGTGGGGGCGTATGTGTATGATGCTACAAAAGTTAATGCCGTAAAGGAAGTGAATAGTAATAATTTAGATGTGTTGGCACAACAAAATATTACCTATTCATCTTTTCAATCTCCAACTTTAATAAAAGAAGGTGATTATCAATTGGAGTTGTTATACAGCCACGATAGGTCTCGTAAAAAAACTACTTTAAAACAAAACAATCAAACCAAACAAACCACATATTTTAGTGGTGGGTACGAAAAACAAGTGGATGCGCAAAACAACACTACAGAGTTGCATTACCTTAATAACATCAACACTATTGTAGTAAAACAAAACAATCAGTATCAATATTATTTTACCTACAAGGATCATTTAGGAACTATCGTTGCCATTACGGATATCAACGGAAATGTGGTTGAAGAATTTAATTACGATGCATGGGGATTAAAAAGAAATCCTGACAATTGGACTTACGAACTAGACACAACACCAAGCACATTAACATGGTTTAAAAGAGGCTACACCGGGCACGAACATTTGGATGAATTTGGTTTAATCAACATGAATTCCAGATTATACGATCCCCAAATCGGTCGTATGTTATCCCCAGATAACTACATCCAATCCTCTGGTTACTCCCAAAACTACAACCGTTATTCCTACGTGTGGAATAACCCAATGAAATACACCGATCCTAGTGGGGATTTTGTATTTACAGCTTTGGCAATAACAGGAACAATATTATTATACACAACAGAACAAGGATACGAAATTCAAAAATATCTAAGTCCAGTAGCAGTTCAATTAGATTTAAAAACAGGAACCCATCAACGAGGGATTGGAATTAATGTTAGTGTTGGAATGCCTCAAGCTAGTCCTATAGCTGGAGCAAGAGCTCATGGTGGAGCTACTTACTATACAAGAAATAATCAAGGACCGAAAGGCTGGGAATATCGTTATGGATATGAACTAAGTGCGCCAGGTGGTTTATTAGTTGTAGGAAGTACATATTACTCTCATCAACATGGAGGCGGAGAATTTAAACAAAGAGTAGGACATATGAGAATAGGTTTACCTTTGTTAAATGTTAAATATCATAATGATTGGTTTTTCGATCTTCCAAATGGAGATAGTGGAGACAGATGGAGAACAGCGGCTTTTAGATTAGATGTTTTGGGTATTGAAATTGGTGTTAATATGCAAACTGGTGATCCCGGTAGAAAGAATAATGATAGATCGAGATATAGAGATGAAAATGGCCAAGAATATTATCAAATTAATGAAAATGGGAGCGATCCCGATAAATATCGTATGGGGGTTGGATATATTGGGATTGGCGGACTAATTAGATTTGGCAATGACAAAGAAAGTAGAAGAGACTATATTCAAAATCAAGTAGTTCACAACGCAACTGGAGATCCATATTTTAATGTTATAAATCAACCTAATCGTAATTATTTTCAATTTGGAACAAATACAATTTGGTAAAATATATTTTATGAAAAAATTAAACTTAATTTCAACTTTTTTAATTAGTATTTTTATGTTCAGTTTCTGTAAAAAGATTTTTCCTGATGACAATTTATCAATTCAACGTGAAAATTATTCTGGAAATCAATTGAGATTGGATGGATATTATTATAGATATATAAATGAAGAATATTATTTCCCCAAATTATTTTTCTATAATAATGGAGTTATTCTAGAAATTGGAGGACGTTTTAAAACTTTCGAAGAAGTGGAAGAATATTTAAATAGAATTTATATTGAAAATTCAAACTATAATTCAAATAAATTATCATGGGGAGTATACAGAGTAGAAAACGATAATATAAAGTTTGAAAAATGGTATCCTGGTTCTGGAGGTGGTTTTCCTGCAATTACAAGAGAAGGAAAAATATTAAATGATACAACATTTCATATTACCCAAAGTTACAGAATGAAGAATGGTAAAAAAAGAGAAATTTCAGCTCAAGATGAAATCTACCACTTCAAACAATTTTCGCCAAAACCAGATAGTACAAACAATTTTATTAGATAATGCCATGAAAAAAATTAAACTTTTATTTCCAGTAATATTACTGTTGTTAGTAGGATGTAAAAAAAGTAATGTAGACGAATATCCAGAATTTAAAGGATTTTGGGTTGCGGTTTCTAGTGATGCTCGTTATGAAATTAATGTAAAAGATAATGGAAGAGCTACTTACGAAGTGTTTAAATCTAACACCGAAACCTCATACAGAGGTAGATTAATTGTTGAAGGTGAGGAATTAAAAATTGGTTTTAAAAAATTAAAAATCAATCAATTTCCTCTTGCAAATACTATGATTTTAGATGAAATAACTTACTATAAAGAATAATTTCAAAGTGAATAATTATACGCCTATTACAATTAATTATGCTCCTAACGGAAATATCACACAAAAATCGGATGTGGGGGCGTATGTGTATGATGCTACAAAAGTTAATGCTGTAAAGGAAGTGAATAGTAATAAATTAGATATGTTGGCACAACAAAATATTACCTATTCATCTTTCCAATCTCCAACTTTAATTACAGAAGGTGATTATCAATTGGAGTTGTTATATAGCCACGATAG
>JBEEPA010000026.1:0-3350 GCA_041191385.1 Bacteroidota bacterium
TTGATATGATGAGTTTTTTATAGAAAGAATAGGATTTTATAACTCTACCAAACCAAAAATCTAATATTTATTTACTTCGTTTTATTTTGGTTGGATTTTGACGAGTATCAAAAACATCTGCAATTTTTATAAATCCTTTTTCAAAATCTACAGAATAAATAAGTTTATAATTTTTATGGAGTAAATATCTGTAATTACTCTCTTTATGGCTTAATAATTCTTCTTCGTTTCCAATTAAGGGTGATTTTACCAATTTATTGGGCTCGTTGATTATTCCTTTAAGAATTTTTTTTGCTGTTGAAACACTAGATTTATTTTTATAATAATCAAATATTTCATCAAGTTGGGATTCTGCAAATGCAGACCACATTATTTTGAAAATCATTATTTGTATTTCTCTAAAAGTTCAGAGCTACTTTTAAATAAATTATTTTTGAAATCACTTTCAGATTGTGTTATTCTTTTGTTTAACTCATCTTTAGTTATTGAATTAAAAATGTTTTCATTAGAAGAATTTTTCTCTTTTTTCAATATTTTTTCAAGACGAGATATTACCTCTTCGCTTTGAAGTTTTAAAAATTCTTGAACAAATTCTATTTTTCTAGCTTCTAAATTCATTTAACTAAGATTTTAATCAAATATACAAAATTATCAATTTTAAAATCCAATTTGTTTTAAATTCATTCGACTATAATCGAAATAAATTAAATTTTAACAAAAAGTTTCGATTGTAATCGAAGAAAATAGTTTTTTAAAACCTAGCTTGTATTGCCATTATAAAATTACGGCCGGGGGCTACTAGTCCGGAGCTGTAGGGACGATAGCGTACATCTGTTAAATTATCGATTCCGGCGTTTATTGTAAAGTTTTGGTTTATACTATATTGTGCTTTAAAGTTAATAGTGTACCAGCTTGGCGAGTAGGGATTTCCTAGGGCATCTTTTGCGTAAATTACGGCTTTTTGTTGTTCCTCGATATTTAAATTGGCATAGATTACTTGTGCCGAATAAAAAGAAAATACTTGTAAAACTAATTTTTGATAGCTATACACCAATCGGGTAACACCAAAAGCGGGAGCAGCGTGGCGGGAGCGCGATTGATTTCCACTGTCCATTTCCTCCATGCCCAACTGGTAATTGTATTTGCTAATTATTTTAAAACCCCTAGGCAAATAAATTTCGGCACCAAAATTTCCGCCAAAAACAGTTGCAAATGCAGCATTTTGTATAGCATATACACGGCTCATATTTCCGTCGTACAATATACTATCCTGATTATTTACACTAAATGGTCGCCTTACCATTGCATTGTTTAAATAGGTGTAAAAAGCTGTAAAATCTAACTTCAACCAATTGCCAAAATATTTGGAAATATTGATTTCGGAATTGTACACATACTCGGCTTTTAAGTTTGTGTTAGGCACCACAATTTGTCTGGCAACAAACTCGAAAATTTTGCCCATATCGTCCACGTTTGGCGCCCGAAAACCTGTACTAAAATTAGGAGAAATTTTCCAAGAAGGAGAAGGCGAAAAAACAAATCCAAAAGTACCCGTAGTGGCATTATTATTAATTTTAGATTGTGTAAAATCGAAAGGGTAAAATTGTAAATGTTGCGAAAAATTGGAGTTTACAACATAATTACTGTAACGCAAACCACTTTGAAAAACCACTTTATCGCTAAATAAACGCTGATAATTTATGTAAGTTCCCCAACTTTGCCAATTGGAATTGGGATATCTGTTGGGTACTAAAATAGCGCTACCATCTCTAATATCAACCGCCGAACCTTTAGAAAAAACGTCGTTTAAAACATATTCTGCACCATAATAAAAATGATTTTTATGCTGGATTTTTGTAAAATCTAAATTTACCGAATATGCCTTTACTTCTTCTAAATTGGTACGTAAACGATGGTGGTTAAATCGCCTATCAATTCTGCTTTCTTCAAAATTTTGGTAAGCCATTTTTAATTGAGCCAAATCCATGATTTTATTAGATTTTTTGTAATCAATAGCTAAATTTTGCATTCCCCATTTTTGCGGTCCGTAATTCCACACTGCCGAAACCGGCAAACCATTATTTTGAGTTTCGATTAAGCGATCATATCTTGAATATTCCGAGGTTTCGGAAAAATGAAAAGCGTAAGTAAAATCCCAATTTTTATTGGGTTTAAAACGGATTTTTTGTAAGATATTAAACTGATTATAACCTGAAGGGTTTTGTACCAAAGGATTTGGATTTTGAAGCATCCTATCCTGATTATCTATTCGGGATATCGTAAAATTTTTAAGATATTCATCGGGGCCAAATTTTCCCATTTTTAAATCGCCAAAATCCGAATAGGTAATACTGGTAACACTTGCCCATTTTTTTCCACCAATATTTACCGCTAAATGATTGGTAATTTCATTATTGGCTGAAGAAAAACGGAGGTTAGATTTAC
The DNA here is from genome assembly GCA_041191385.1 of Bacteroidota bacterium. Classification (GTDB taxonomy): domain Bacteria; phylum Bacteroidota; class Bacteroidia; order Flavobacteriales_C; genus JBEEPA01. Next base: position 2,446 of record JBEEPA010000026.1, read on the forward strand.
CACTAACTCTAACCGTATCGTTTACAGATAATTGAGGTGTTAAGGTTGTAAAACTCATCACACCTCCAATAGCATCGCTTCCATAAATCACCGAGCCCGGACCAAAAAACACCTCAGTTCTTTCGATGGCAAAAGCATCTAAAGAAATCACATTTTGGATATTTCCAGCCCTAAAAATTGCAGTGTTCAAACGTACACCATCCACGCTATAAATTAAACGATTAGTTGCAAAACCCCGTATCATGGGGCTTCCGCCTCCCTGCTGACTTTTTTGCATAAATACTTCGCCAGAAGTTGCTAATAAATCTGCGGTAGTTTGTGGTTGTAAAAATTCGGCATCACTTTTACCAATTACAGTAATTTTATGCGGTAAAGTTTTGCTAAATTGTTGCCTTTTAGTAGCTGCAATTACAATTTCATTTAATTGCGTATTTCGGGGTTGTAAATGTAATTTAAATGCTTGATTTTTTAAATCCTCGTAACTTAAAATTAAGTTGTTGAATCCTGTTAAACTTACACTAATTTTATCGCTGGATACAAATTCGTTAAGACTAACTTCACCATTTGAGTTGCTTAAACTAAAAACAAAAGGTTTTTCGCTGCTAATCACTACATTTTCTAATGGTTCGTTGGTGATTTTATGATGAATAAATAAAGTTTGTGCTTGGGTTAAATTGGTGTAAAAAAACAATAATAAACTAAAGTAAAAAGATGTTTTAAATTGAATAAAGTGTTTAAAACAGCTTAATAATTGCTTTTTCATTGTAAAAGTTAAGGTAGATAAAGATAAAAATTATTTCTTAAAATTTCTCAAAATAAATTAGTTTTTAAAAATTAAATTACTTAGCTTTAAGGAACTTAACTACAAAAACGACTTTATTATGCTTAAAAAACTACCACTTTTA
>JBEEPA010000027.1:0-14961 GCA_041191385.1 Bacteroidota bacterium
AAAAACAACTGATTTTGTTTTTGAGGAACTAAACGAAGATCAAAAAATTATAATTAATGAGTATATTAAATCTGAACATATTGAATTAATAACAACAGAGAATGATGAAGATTTTGAAAGTATTATAAATATTTTAAGAAACAGTTCTGGTTTAAGTTTCGAAGATTGTTCTGTTTGGCATTATGCAAATAAACTTAATGGGATATTGCTTTCAGGTGATGGTAAATTAAGAAAACAGGCAATGGCAAATGGTATTTCTGTAAAAGGAATTTTGTATGTTTTTGACCAATTACTCCTAAATGATTTAATTTCATTTGATTATGCAATCGAAAAATTAAAACAACTTTATGAAATAAACCCTAGATTACCAATAAATTCTAAGAATGAACGAATTATGAATTGGTCGTCACAAAAACATGTAAGGTAAATTATCAAAAAAAATAAAACCTTCCCTTGATTAATGTATATTTGTTTTTTAATAAAAGAAAAGTTTTCGAAAAAAAATAAAATATCATATTTAAAAAATGAAGAAAACAATATTTTTATTTAGATGCTTTGTAGTATTTTCATTAGCTGTAGCAGTTTTTTCATTTTCTAGTTTTAGATTTTTAGGTGTATTTAATTTTATATACCTAACTTTTATATTTCCTTTGATAAGTTTAAAATGTGATCAAATTCAATCCAAAAACTTCAGCTGGAACAACAATAACGCTCAAGTTGATTTGGTGATTGATAGAGAGGACGATTTGATAAACCTTTGTGAAATTAAGTTTTATAACCAAGATTTTTCAATAGACCAAGATTATTTTAATATACTAAGAAATAAAGAAAACCAATATCGAAACGCAACTAAAACCAACAAAAGTATTTATACTGCTATGCTTACCACTTGGGGCGTAAAAGCAAATCAATACAGTAAAGCAATTGTTGCTAATGCCCTTACGATGTATTGCCTTTTTGAATCAAATTAAAGTTTTCCTATTTAAATTACGTGTAAAAAATTAGCAGTACCTCCGCTCATGCCTAGAAACATTTATCATTTTAGCTTCTAGCCATTAAGCATCACTCGGCTGGAGTGTTTATTGGTATTTTATACTTTTAATCCCAATACCAACATCATTTTTAACTGAATATGAGGTTGATGAATGGTATCTAGCGAACCTAGCTTTTTCACAAATCTATCACAAGAGAGTGATTTTAACTGAAAGCAATCTGCAGCACTATTTTTACTTAATCCATTGGCTTTACTAGGCGTAATTTCATGATGCCATACATTAGCCAACTTCACATCAGTAATTGGCACTACCACCCTTAAGTTTAGCTTACCCAATCGTTGGTCGTTAACCACTATTGCAGGTCGTAATTTACTTATTTCTTGCCCTTTGGTAGGATTAAAATCTACCATCCAAATTTCCCATTGATTAATAGTCATCTACCACATCATTTGAGTTATCAAAATCTTGCACCTCTTTACTGTTATAGTATTTCTGAGTCTTAGCTGCATTTGCTTCTATTTTCATCTGTTTATACATGGCATCTATATCAGTAGAAGCCAATAAATCACTCAAACTCAAATTTTGTGGTTCGCTGGGTTTAATAAGAATGCCTTCATTTGTTTTTTCAATTATTACCGATTCTCCAAATGACTTTAAATAACTCTTTGGAATTACAAACCCCATTGAGTTTCCTATTTTCACCAATCTCTTTTCCATAATTTTATATTTTCATGATTATATCACTTATACTTCAAATGTACTAATAATGTTATAACAAAAAAAATAATGTTATAACTTTTTTAATTTTTACCCTATAAAATACACCATAAATCAATCTCCTTTTGAATCTATAGTTATTGTTTCAATAACTTAATTTCACAAACCATTAAAGCCTAATGGCTTGGTTGGGTATAAACTTAAAATTACTCGTAATTTTGAAAGAGGCAAAAATTTCCATAAGTAGGCTTGCTGTTATTTCAGTAATAAAATCCTACCACCCTAAAGGGATGGCAGGATAAGGTGAGTCCAAATGCCAAGGGTTAATAACACAAAAAATTTGGTGTCTGTCACTCAAATTAGTGTCCATTTTGTCCCATATAAATATTATATGTACCAAAAATACAATTTTTAGTACATATAAATAGTGTTTATTAAAGTTTTTACAAATCAAATTATACCAATTAAATATTAAAATGAGTTTTTATTATTTTGATATCAGATTAATAAAGTTTTTCGGTTTACTCTTAAACACCTGTCAGGTTTTGAAAACCTGACAGGTGTTTAAGAGGCTTAGTTCCAAATTTAATTGATATTGGTAGTATCTTGTGCTTGCATTTCTATTTTATCTTTTAGTGTCATTTTTTTGTGCCTTAAATAAATCAAATATCAAATAAATCAATCCTTGAGGCAACGAACAGAAAAGCCGAGCGCCTTAATGTCGCTGTAACGGCTCACGCCACGGCCGCCTGAGAGCAGGAGGCGGCGACTAGCAGTGGTAGCACCCGCAGCAGAAGACGACCACCAGCTGCCGAGAGACGTGCGATTGTTGAACGTACCATTGGTATTGCGGTAGCCTGCTAAAAGCCCCGAGAAGTTACTTTCGTTTGTAAACCCTGTACCTGCGCTACGTAATTTGTAGCCCGGTGTACCTTGGTTATCGTTATCGTTAGCTCTCCAAGCGTTATTGGTGGTTTGTTGGGCAATACTCATCCCCTGGCCGTGTTCTAAGTACATCCATTCACAATCGCTAGGCACATGCCAACCCGCAGGGCAAATACCACGGCTTCGCTCACTGATGGTAGCATCCATTGCTCCACACCATTGGTATAACCTACCCTCGTTTGCAGCGGGTTCAGTTGCTGACCAACCAGCTGTACCATCAGTAGTAGCAGTGTTGTAATACCCCCAATACCCTTGGTCGCCAGGGGAAGTATTGGTCCATGAGCCTGTTGTGTAGTTATTATATACAGTAGGTACTGTTATTAAATTGGTTTGTAACCAACATTGTCCGTTAATATTTACGGTATTATGCACCCTGCCACTGCTTGCCGTAACACTGGTAACGCCAGCACAACCTTGTGCAGAGATGGGTTTGTTTTGGCAAGTGGTGTTGTTGCTAAATATTTCGCCTGTGGTATAGCTTGGTGAGGTGTTATCGATAGAAACCTCTGTTGTAATCCCATTAAAATGCGCTGTATAACTGCTCCCTAAGGGGGCAGACGTGGTAATTACCGAGCCATATACATTGATGCTAGGCGTAAGGTTGGTAGCCCAAGTGTAGTTACCAGCCAAAGTGGGCGTACCGGTTGGGGTAAGTGTAACCGTTTGGTTACCTGTAGCCCCAAAAGTACCACTTGCACTAAATGTTACACCATTAATGGTATTGGTAAAAATGTTGTAAGTTCCTGCGGTTGTTACATTTGCCACCAAAGTAATGGTAGCTGTAGCAGGTGCTACAACACCTTGTACCATGGTTTCGTTTACACCACCTCTTATTACCCCTGCAGGGCTATTGTTTGTTCCAGCACCTACGGAACAACCCACAGTGCTGGTCCAAGTACTCACCACCGCTGTACCCCCAGAAGAAGCATTACCACCCGTTGGGGCGGTAATAGCGCCTGTACAATGATTTAACCAACCCGTACCATTAAAGTACTCCATACAGTTGAGGGTGGTGTTGTAAATGGTAAGCCCAGCAAAAGGACTAGTTATAGCATTACGTTGTGTGGTGGTCATACGTGGTGGCGCAAAACCTTTGGTGGTGCTGCTTATATCTAATATAGCAGCTGTGTTGGGTGTTTCTGTTCCCACTCCAATCCCGTTATTAGTACCATCTACAAAAAACATATTGGCATTGTTGTCACTTTCAATCCTAAAATTTACTGCCGAACCACTTTCGTTAAAAGTTGCCGAACCATCTACATCTAATTTTGCTCCAGGCGATGCTGTTCCTACCCCTACATTTGTACCATTATTAAACAAAACAGAGTTTGCTACCCAATTTGTTCCGTCGTATCTTAAAGTTTGTCCGCTGGTACCAGCGGGCAAGCTAACACCAGAGGCCGTTTGCCAAGTAGCAACTCCATTTGCATCCGATGTTAAAACTTTACCGTTAGACTGATTTCCATCTACTAATTTAAAAGAACCATTTACCTGAAAAGTAGCATCTGGAGCACCTGTACCCACGCCCACTCTGTTATTTGTACCGTCTATAAACAACATATTGGCATTTGCATCACTCTCTACCCTAAAATTTACTGCCGAACCACTTTCGTTAAAAATTGCCGAGCCATCTACATCTAGTTTTGCGCCTGGTGTTGCCGTTCCTACCCCTACATTACCTGTGTTATCAATGGTAACTCTGGTGTTGGTTTCGGGTGCGGTTGTACCAATTTTTAATTTATCGGCATCATCGTTATCTACCCCAATGGAAAAAGTGGTTGTACCGTTGAGTTGCAAATTGATTTTAGGGTCGCCTGTACCCGTGTTGTTGATATCAATTGCAGTACCTCCAGCTTCGTTGGTTTCTATATCCAACGCTTGTGTTGGTGTTGTAGTTCCTATCCCTACTTGGGCGCTTACTATTCCTGTAATTAGTAGTGCTAAAAAAGTGAATAATTGCTTTTTCATAATGGTTAATTTTTAATGATAATTATTTAATTATTAGTGGTTAATGGTTTTTATTGTATTAAAATGTAATTGTAATCGTAGTAATTTCCTTGGCTGGTGGTAACGGAAATAAAATATCGTCCGCGAGCATAAGGCAAATATTCGTTGATGTTGTTGACGCCCGATTTTATGCCGTAAACTTCGTTTTTTACCAATTTACCCAAGGCATCGTACATAATTAAATTAATTTCTATATCTACAGAGGATTGTATGGTAACACTAAAATTACCGTTAGAGGGGTTGGGAAATACATTGATGATTTCTAAGCCTTCAAAATTTACTACTTTACTTGCCGAGTAAGTTACCTCACCATCTATATCCACCATTTTTAAACGGTAATAGGATACACCAGGATAGGGAGCGTTATCTTTAGTGGAATTGTAACTTAGGTTATTGTTAGTACCCGTATGTACGGTTGTCCACGTTGATAAATCGGTAGATTTTTCTACAATATAAGATTCGATATCCTTAGGATTACCTACCAACCAATTGATATCAACCGAGTTTTCGTTTACTTTTTTAGCATCAAAATTTAAAATTACAATAGGTAAAACCGCAATTACACTTTTAGTACCAAAGGTTACCTTATTGCTAGCACCCCAAAAGTTATCTATCATATTGGATTTTATACTACCATTATTATCGTTTCCAGTTAAATTATTTTTTCCTGCAGCTCTCCAATTTGTTTCATCCCAAAAGGCTACTACTAAACTATCGGGAATAATTATTTCGCTATCTTCATCCCATATTAAACCTACAGCGGCATTTTTATTTCCCTCTAAACGGGTAACATCCCAATATTCTTCTTCACTTATTTGTACCAATCCATCGGCTAAAGCATTTGGATTAGATGGTGGTATAAAATGATACTCCACCAAAAAAGTGGTAGTAGTTGGACTTTTTGCATCCACTCCACCTTCGGGCTCTAAGCTAAGTGGATTGTACGAAAGAGAATCGCCTGTGGGGAAAACAAATGTTGAAAAAAACACGGCATCTAATTTTTTAGCAATAGGTCCCACGTTGTGCGCTGTTGCTTTAGCATTTGTTGCCGTTGCGCTTTCCTTTAAAGTAATGTAAGCGCTACTGGTACTTAAAACATGTCCTACATCGTACAATACATCACTGGTTATGTTTACATCGCGGGTAACTTTTACATTTTGATTATTATCCGTATGTATGGAAAAAACATTAGTATTTCCTGCGCCACCAAAATCGGCGTTTTGCAAAGCGGAGCCATTAAAACGGATTTTTTCGGAACCTTGGGTGTAAGTACCCTCATTGATAAAATCGCCTTTTAATCTAAAATCGGGCGAGCCACCATTTTCGAATCGTATTGTTCCTGCAGCTCCAACACCAACAGCACCCAAGGCTTGTACAGTAAAATCCTGCCCAATATATAAACCTGCACCATTGTTACCCGCAACATGTAAATTTAATTGTGCCGTAACATTTGTAGTAAATAAAAACAAAAAAATTACAAAAAACCCTTTTACAAAGTTGGGAAAAAAAGCTTTATGAAAATTTGTAAATGATAAAGAAAATTGGTTAAATAACACACTTTTTAAAGTGTGTAATTGATTGTTTTTTAGGAGGTTACCCCCCCCCCCCGCAAATTGGAGAAGTAAGTTTATTGAAGCTAAAATTTGAATTTAAAAACAGCATAGTGTTTTGTATTAAAACATTGATTTGCAAATATATAATTTTTATTAAAGCAAGCAAGAAAAAAAGTAAAAAAATTTAGGGAAAGTTAATGTAGCAAGATAAAAATAATATGATTCCCCGTTATTGTACACGAATGCCTTTTTTAGCAACAAAAACTATTTTTTTCACCACTCCAGCATTAAAATACCTCAATGCCAAAGGGATAAAAATAAACTAAAGTTTATGTACCTCAATGCCAAAGGGCATTGCTCCTCTTAATATCAAACCTCGCCCGAAGGCAAGGAGTTAGCGGTATGCTACCGCACTTTTTTTATATTGCTACTGCAATTTTTTAATAGCTTTAGCTATTATTTTTTATGGGAGTGTACGTAACTCCTTCCATTAATTCCAAATTTAATTGGTACAATTCCCCTACAACCTTCCTTCATCGGCGAAGCTGTAGTAGGATTTTGGGGTGATGATAATGTGATCTAATAAATTAATTTCTACTAACAACAAAGCTTCTTTGATTTTTTTTGTGATTTGGATATCAGCAGTGCTAGGATCTAAATTTCCGCTTGGATGATTATGGAAAATAATTATTCCGCTTGCAAGCTCGTTAATTGCCTCTTTTACAATAATTTTAACATCCACCACAGTTCCTGCAACGCCACCTTTGCTTAACTTAATCTTTTTTACAGGCACATTAGCCCTATTTAACAACAAAATCCAAAACTCCTCATGGGGTAAATCGCATAAATTGGATTTTAAAATTTGATATGCATCGTTACTACTGGAAATTTTAGTAATAATCTCCGCATCAGATTTTCGTCTTCTCCCTAACTCAAATACACTAATTATGGATATGGCTTTTGCCGGACCAATTCCCGAAATTTTAGTTAAATCGTTTACACTTGCTTTAGCCAATTTATCCAAACTTCCAATTACGCGTATAATTTTTTTAGCCAAATCCAAAGCACTTTCTTTAGCACTACCGCTACCTAAAATAATAGCCAACAATTCTGCATCTGTTAAAACATCTGCACCTTTCTCCATTAATTTTTCGCGAGGCCTATCTTGTATATCCCAATTTTTTATACTAATGTTCACTTTTTATATTTAAACGAAAAAATAATAATTTTTAAAATTAATAAATTAAATCATAAACACAAAAAAAACCACCCGATTAGAGTGGTTTTTTTTTATATTTTATTCTTAGTTTATTTCGCTAAAGAGTTTAATTTAACAGAAACTGAACTTTTTAAGTTAGCCGCTTTGTTTTTATGAATAATATTCTTGTTAGCTAATTTATCAATCAAACTAATTAAAGAAGGAGCGATACCTTGAGCTTCTTCTTGGCTTTCAGTAGTTCTTAACTTTTTTAAAGCATTACGCATAGTTTTATGGAAATACTTGTTGTGTACTCTTTTAGCCTCAGTTTGTCTAATTCTTTTCTTAGCAGATTTATGATTTGCCATAATTATTTTAGTTTTTTAAGTAGCCCGTAGGGGAATCGAACCCCTGTTTCCAGAATGAAAATCTGGCGTCCTAACCCCTAGACGAACGGGCCAAAATTTAGTTCCCTAAAAATTGGGAATGCAAATATACAGCGATTGTTCCGATTGAACAAACTTTTTTGCAATTTTTTTTACTATTTTTTGCAAAAAAATTTGTTTCAAATATATCTATTTAATTTTCAGTAAATTATATTTCAATTTTAAGCTTATTAAATACATTACTGGTACAATAATTAGGGTTAAGAATGTAGCGAATGTTAAACCAAAAATAATAGTCCACGACATAGGTCCCCAGAAAATTACGTTATCACCACCGATAGACAACTTAGGGTCACCTGAACCAAAGAATGAAATAAAATCGATATTTAACCCAATTGCCAAAGGTAAAAGCCCTAATACAGTAGTAATTGCCGTTAACAAAACCGGACGTAAACGCGTTTTACCACCAGATACAATTAAAGGTATAACTTCTTTCAATGGTAATTTTTCCTTGCCTTTACCAGATAAGTTTAACTCGGACTCTCTACGTTCGGTTATCAATTTAGTATAATCTACCAATACAATGGCATTATTCACAACTACACCAGCCAAGGAAATAATTCCAATCATCATCATCAAAATCACAAAGTCCATACCTGTTAAATTGATTCCTAAAAACACACCAATTAAACTTAAAAATACCGCCGTTAAAATTATAAAAGGTGCAGAAATAGAATTAAATTGAGCTACTAAGATTAAAAATATCATGAATACTGCAATTAATAAAGCACTCATTAAAAAATCAAACTCCTTAGCTTGTTCCTCTTGCTCACCCGTAAACTTATACTCTATACCGTTTTTAGTTTTATAATTAGCCAATTCGGATTTAATATCTGCAACAACTTCAGTAGGATTATAACCACCAATAACGTTGGATTGCAAAGTAATTAAACGTTTTAAATCCTTACGTTTAACTGCACTAATTGTGCTTGTTTTTTGAATATCAGCAACTGCAGAGATAGGCACCTGACGAATTTGTCCGGTTAACATGTCTCTAAAAGTGATAACCTGATTCATTAAATTATCCACATTATTACGCGTATATTCGTTTAAACGCACCACAATATCGTATTCATCTTCCCCTAATTTAAATTTAGAAACCTCTTTACCAAACAAAGCCGTTCGGATTGTCATTCCAATTTGTGCAGTAGATAAATTTAATCTTCTTGCCTTTTGCGCATCAACATTAATCATTAACTCTGGTTTACCCAATTGAATATCCATTTTTAACTCCTCGATACCCGCGATGTTTTTACTTTTAATAAAACGCAACATTGCATCCGCCTCCTCGATAATATCATCATATTCATCACCAACAATTTCGATATTTATTGGTTTACCAGTTGGAGGACCATCAGAATTTTTATCTACTGATAAAACCACGCCAGGAATACCCTTTAACAAAGCTCTAATATCATTCATGATTTCACTAGTTAACAAACCTTTACGTTTATTAAATTGCACAAAAGTTACTTGAATACGAGCTTTTTCGGGCGTGTTTTCCATAGAAATTCCCTGAGCAGGATCGGAAGTTCCTTTACCTACTTGCCCTACTATGGATTCTACAATAAACATTTTAGACATTTTTTCACCATCAATCACAACACTATCATTAAAATACTTAAATATCTTATCCTCAACCATTAAAGCAATTTGATTGGTTTCATTAATATCTGTACCTATAGGCTGTTGAATAAATACATTTAAATATAAAGGTTGATTTTCTGGGAAAAATAAAACTTTAGGCGGACTTGCTGCAAACCAAAAAATGGAAACAAACAACAATCCAAAAGTACCTAATAAATATTTAACAGGATGTTTTAAAGCAGATTGCAAAGTTTTTTCGTAAATATTTTCCAATTTAGGCAGAATACCAAATTGAAATTTATTGGTTAACGGACCGAAAACTCTAGGGTTAATTAAAATAAAAACCCCTGCTACAATTAACATATTACCACCACTAAAAGCCGAGCCTAACAATAATAAAACGCCCAAAGCTATTAATACAAAAGCAACCCTACGAACTTGTTTAGTGTTTAACTTAGCCATTAATCCGATTAAAACAGGATTAATTACCAAAGCTACAAACAATGAGGAACCCAAAACTATCATTAAAGTAATAGGTAAATACTTCATGAATTCACCCATAATACCCGGCCATATTAATAAAGGAATAAAAGCAGCTAAAGTAGTTGCTGTAGATGCAATAATAGGCCAAGCCACCTCACCTGCTCCATATCTTGCTGCTTTTAAAGGCGAATAACCCTCATCCATTAAACGATAAATATTTTCTACAATTACAATTCCGTTATCCACCAACATACCCAAAGCCAAAACCAAAGAAAATAACACCATCATATTTAAAGTAACGCCCATAGCATTTAATATAAATATGGCAATTCCCATGGATAATGGAATAGCAATTCCCACAAAAGCAGCATTGCGTAAACCTAAAAAGAATAATAAAACCGCAACAACCAAAATAGTACCGAAGATTATTGAATTTTCTAATTCATTCACCTGATTTTTAGTTTGTTCCGACTGATCAGAAGTAATGGTAACACTTAAATTTTCTGGAAATGATTGATTTTTCATTTCCTCAACAATAGCATTAATTTGATTAGAAGCCTCAATTAAATTTTGTCCAGCACGTTTTTTTACATCCAACATTACCACCGGGCTACCAAACTCTCGCGCATAAGAATCCCTTTCCTTAAACTCAAAACTTACCTCAGCAATATCTCTCAAATAAACAATGTTAAACTTCTCTTGTTTTACAATAATATCTTCAATTTCTCTCCAATCTTTAAACTCCCCAACTACTCTTATATTTCTTCTAATTCCATCCACAATTACATCACCTCCAGAGATAGTCATGTTTTCATTAGCAATAGCAGCTTCAATATCCTGAAAAGATATTTCCATTGCCTCCATTTTGTGTAACAAAACATTTACTTTAACTTCTTTTTCCTGAATACCGCGTATATCTACAGCCGAAATTTGTGGCAATGCTTCTATTTTATCCTCTAACAACTCTGCATAATACTTTAAAATATCCGTTGAAAAATCTCCAGATAAATTGATATTCATAATAGGCGTTAACTCCGAAATATTTAACTCCATTATGGTTGGAGCTACAGGTAAATCTTTAGGGAAAGTGGCAGTAGCTTTAACCTTATCTACAGCATCTTTAACTTTTCGAAGCGCTTCGCTTGGTTTAACCGAAAAATCGAATTTAACATCAATTGCCGAAAAACCTTGAGATGATGTTGAGGTAATTTTATCAACTCCAGTTATAGATTTTATTTCCTTTTCCAACGGACGCGTAACCAATTTTTCCATATCCAATGGAGAATTCCCTGGATAAGCTGTACCTACATAAATTTGAGGCATGATGATTTCTGGAAACGCCTCTGCAGGCATTTTTTTGTAGGAAAATACTCCAACAAAAGCTAATATTACAGTTAAGATTATTACTGTTGTGGCGTTTTTAACCGACAAAGTTGTTAATCCAAATTCCTTTAATCCTTTTTCTTTAGACATGTGAATGAATATTTTAATAATTACTTAACCTCAACAATTTCGCCTTCCTGAACACTTCTAGCACCTTTATCCACAAAAATCATCCCCGCATCTGCACCGCTAATAACAATAGTTTCGTTGTTGTAAGCCATACCCGTTTCTACATCAACTTTAACCACTTTAGCATCTTTATTTGGTAAAATTTCTAAGGAATAAAAATAATTTTGACCTTTACGATCCTGCTGAATAATTCTAGATGGTACCACAAAAGCATTATCCATAACATAATCTCTAATTTTAATTTGAGCCAATAAATTAGGTTTTAAAACTCCGTTTGTATTATTAATTACTACACGGATTTTAAAAGTACGATTAGCAGGATTTATAAAGTCTCCAATACGTTCCACCATAGAATTCATTTCCAAATTTAAACTTGGAAAAAACACTTTTACTTGAGTACCTTTTTTAATTTTATTTAAATACGATTCACTAACTTCAGCCTCAATATACACTTTAGATAAATTAATTACACGTACAGCAGGCATGGCCATACTCGTCATCTCACCTATTTTTGGTGTAATTACATCAACAATACCATCAAATGGAGCTTTAATAGTGTACATATCATATTGGCGTTGTGTTGCTGCTAATCTTTTCTCCAAAGATTCTTTATTATTTTTTGCCTCTAAATATTGTAATTCTGTACCAATTTTTTGTTCCCATAATCGGCTTTGTTTTTCAAAAACTTTAGTAGCTAAATCCAGAGCATTTTCAATTTCTTTTAAATTACTAGATAATGGTCCAGCATCTAAAGCCAAAATTAACTGTCCTTTACCTACAAAATCACCCTCTTTTACATATATTTTTTTAACTACACCGGGTGCTTCAGGGAAAACATTTGCATTTTCTTCAACTTGAACATTACCATGAATCTCAAAATAATGCTCGAAAGTTTTATTTTTAACCGAATCCACTGTTACAACTGCCAAGTTAACTGTAGTATCTAACATGGCAATTTGTCCTTCCACAGCAATTAACATTTCGTTTAATTTTTTAATCTCGGTTTTTAAGCTATCTCTTTGAGATACCAAAACATCCAGAGTTGATGTGGATTTAGAACCGCAAGAACTAAAAATAACCGAAGAAACTACTACAAATAAGCCCTTAACTATTAACAGACCTAAAAATTTATTATTTAATTTCATATGTTTATAATTTGTTTTTTAATTGTCATATGCTATTCGCCTTATAATCATTTGTGTTTGTGTCCAAACGGTCATGGCTCATTTCATAATATGTGTTTTTTATTGGATTTTAAAATTATTCTGCTTCTTTATATTGTATTTGATCTAGTTCGGCTTTGGTATTTAACAACTCAAATAAAGATTGAATATACTTAGCTTGAGCCTCAATTAATTGATTTTTAGCTTGTAATATTTCAAAACTTGAAGCAACTCCCTCTTTATTTTTTAAAATTGTTTTTGCATTAATTTTTTCGGCTAAAACCATATTTTTTTGTGCATTCATAAAAATTTGCTGTTTGGTTTGCAAAGTATTTTTAGTGTTATTGTATTGAATTTCTAAGCTTTTTTCGAAAAAAGATTTCGAATTTCTTAGTTTATCCAATTGAATTTGTGCTTGAGCAATTTTTGCACCCTGCATACCACTACTAAAAACCGGTAATTTTAATTGAATACCAGCAGTTTGTGAGCTCAACCAATTGGCATCTCTATAAAAATCATATTTAATTTGATAAGCTTGAGCCGACATTTGATAAAAAGCACCTAAAGAGGGTAAACGTTCCATTTTATATCTACGCACATCTAATTTTAACAACTCCTCTTGAACTTGTAAAACTTTAAAATCAGGATTGTTAGCTGCATTAAAACTGTTTTGTTCCAATTGTGCTAAATTAATCAAACTCAAAACCGAGTTTAAATCATCTAATAAAACCACAGATTTATCCACATCCAAACCCATACTTAATTGCAACATTTTTAAAGCAATATCATATTGATTTTTACTCTCGATTTTTCGGGTTTCTATATCCGATAGTAATAAATTTAATTGGTCTACATCCGTTTCCTCTACAAATCCCTCTTTTAACAAAGCTTTAGTTTCTGTTAAATTTTGATTTAAATTGCCATAAGATTTCTCTAAAAGCTCCAAATTTTCTTTTGCTACTAAAACCAAAAAATAGGCATTACTCACTTCTTTAACAACCTCTGATCGTGATTTATTTTTTTCAACATCAGCTAAACCTTTATAAGTTTTTGCAGCTTGAAGTCCAACAATATAAGTTCCATCAAACAACAATTGCGAAAAATTTAAATTTGCATTGGTATTATGTGGCGCTGCAAAAAGTAATACAAATTCTTGTCCGGGTGGAATCTGACTTAAATCTCCAAAATCAAAAGGCAATTTAATACGATTTTGATAATCTGCGTTGGCCCTTATTTGTGGTAAACCAATGGCAGTAGTTTCCCAAATCTTTTTTTTCGCTCTTAAAATTTCCAAATCGGCATTTTTACTTTTATAATGATTTTCCAAAGCCAAACTAATTGCTTGCTTTAAAGTAAATGAACTTTCCTGTGCTTTGCTCCAAAGAGCAATAGAAAGTATAAAAAGTGTAATTTTAATCTTCATATTTTAAAAATTTGTTTGTTTTAATTCTCGTGTACTAATTTTAAGTTGTTAAAATTTAAATTATTGTATATTTCAATTCCTTTTTCTGAAGCTAATCCTCTGATATGATATGTTAAATAAGTAATAAAAACATCTAAAAAGCTAATTTTTTCTTTAGGAAAGATTTCGTTGTTAAAAATCAACTCTGTTTTATACATATACATAGGTGCAATAATCTCAGACTTCACATCATCTTTATACAAGCCTTCATTTTTTCCCCTTTCAATATTATCAGCTACTACTTTTAGCACAAACGAAGTTTGATGATTTAACCAAAGTTGCCATGCATCTGGATAATACGTTTTTAAATCGTTTTGAACACTAGGATTTAACTGATCAAGTGTAAAAGTAAAATACTTTGCTATTTCAAAATTTTCTTCAATGGCATTTAGTTTTAAAGCTAAAATTTGATTCACAAATGTTACCTCCTTTTGAATAACAAACTGCATACATTTGTAAACCAAATCTTTTCGATTTTGGACAAATTTATATAATGTTTTTTTTGAAATCTTTAAGCCTTTAGCCAAATCATCCATGGTATTATTTTTAAAACCATGACATAAAAAAAAGGTGCTAATTTTAGATAATATTTCTAATTCCTTATTTTCCATTAAAAGCAAAAATTTAAGTTCGAAATTAGAAATATTTTTTATTAGAAACATCAAATATTTGAAAATGTTTCCATAAAAAACATTAGTGGTAAATATATTTTACAAACGGTAAATTAGGCATATCAAAATATGCGTAATACAATAGAAATTACAACCTCAACAACCAAGCCTCAGGGTTTTGGGTAATTTTACCTTGCCAAAGTTCAAAATGCAATTCGGTTTTTCCATCCTCATCCGTTTTCACAACACCCAAAACATCACCCGTTTTCACTACATCATTTC